>NZ_JACEXH010000322.1:0-1270 GCF_014525465.1 Actinotalea sp. JY-7885
AGGACGAGGCGCTCGCGGCCGCCCGCCGCGAGGTGGTGGCCGCGCGCGGCGAGCGCGGCATCGACCCGGCGGCCGCCGACCGCGTGCTGCGCCGCCTCGACCTGGTGAGCAGGGGGGCGGCGACGTCGCGCACCTGGTGGCGGCGCCGCGACGAGGACGTCAGGACGTCACGTCCGCCGTCGTGAACCTGCTCCACGCGAGGGAGCCGAAGATCGCCACCCACACGGCCTGCACCGCCATGCCCTGCCCCAGCACGCCCCAGTCGACCTGGACGCGCAGGAACTCGGCGAAGTCCAGCCAGTGGTGGGTGAGCAGCCCCGGGTGGATGGCCGCGAGCTGCGGCAGCGTGTCCAGGACGGCCGAGACGATCGCGACGACGACGGTCGCGGCCATCGCGCCGACCGGCACCTCCGTCAGCGTCGACAGGAACAGGCCGACGGCGACGAGCCCCGTCAGCGAGAGCGCCACGTAGAGCGCGACACCGGTGATGCGCGCGATCCCGTCGGCCACCGGCACCGTCGTGCCCGAGAGCAGCGTGACGTCGGTGACGCCGAACAGCGCGGCGCCGACCACGAACGCCACCAGCGCGATCGCGAGCACCGCGGCCGTGACGAAGGCGAGGGTCGCGAGCGCCTTGACGCCGAGCAGGCGCGCGCGCGAGACGGGCACCGCGAGCAGGTAGCGCAGCGTGCCGGCCTGCGCCTCGCCGGCGATCGCGTCGCCGGACGCGATGCCCGCGGTCAGGGGCAGCAGGAAGGGCAGGCACATGAACAGCGCCGCCACGACCAGGAAGAGGCCGTTGCCCGTCACCCGGTCGAGGAAGCCGGGGCCCTGGCCGCCGATCGCGGAGTCGCGCGTGACGTACAGGACGAGCCCGAGGAGCAGCGGCACGAGCGAGAGGCCGACGAGCAGGGCGATGTTGCGGCGCCGCCCGAAGACGAGCCGCAGCTCGCTGCGGAGCAGCCGGCCGAAGGCGCCGCGCACCGGGCGTCCGGGCGCGCCCGCGCCCGCGACCACGGGCGCCGGGCCCACCGACGCCTCGACCACCGGCACCTCAGCGGGCGACATCGAAGCCCTCCCCGGTCAGCGTGACGAACAGCTGCTCGAGGCTGGCCCGCCGTACCTCGAGCCCGATCAGCGGCACGTCGGCGGCCACGAGCGCCGCGGCGACCCGCTCGGGCGCGACGCCGAGCGCCGCGTCGAGCACGGCCTCGCGCCGCTGCCCGGCGTCGAGCCCTGTGTCCCGCACGACGTCGGTCGTCCCGAGGCC
>NZ_JACEXH010000323.1:0-1258 GCF_014525465.1 Actinotalea sp. JY-7885
GGCGGCCCCGACGCCCGGGGTGCGGTCCGCGCCGGGGACGGTGAGCAGCCGGGCAGCCGGCAGGCCCACCCCGCGGTGGCTCCTCGCGGCGGCCGCCGCAGCCGTCGTCGCGCTCGCCGTGCCGTCGTCGATCGCGTGGCAGCAGCACGAGCGGGCCGTCGTCGCCGAGCAGCGGTCCGCGGAGCTCACCGAGCTGCTCGCCGCCCCGGGCACCGAGGTGCTGCGCGGCGACGTCGAGGGCGGCGGCACCGCGGTCGCCGTGCTGGCCGCCGACGCGGCCGTGCTCGTCACCGAAGGGCTCCCCACGCTCGACGGGGGCCGCACGTACCAGCTCTGGGCGATGCGCGACGGCGTGCCGGTGCCCGCGGGACTCTTCGAGCCGGCGTCGGGCAGCGCGCAGGTCACTGCCGCGGACTACCGCCCGGGCGACGGCCTCGCGGTCTCCGTCGAGCCGGCGGGTGGCTCGGCCCAGCCGACGACGACGCCGGTGGTCGTCCTGCTCCCCTCCTGACGACCGACCGCGACGACGCGGACGCACGCCTCGACGGGCGGGTGGATCCCCGTGTCACCGCGACCGGGGCCACGCGTCAGGACGGGCGCTCGCCCTCCTCGCGCAGGTACGGCGTCGAGCCGCGGCCCGGACGCACCCCGTGCTTGTCCGCGTAGAACGCCCGCATGACGTCCATGTCGGCCCGGACGTCGCCCGTGAGCGCGATCGTCGGACCGACGCCGGCCGTCCTGGTGGGGCCGTCGATGAAGCCGAGGGTCACCGACATGCCGGTCGCCGTCGCGATCCGGTAGAAGCCCGACTTCCAGTGGTCGGTCGGGCGCCGCGTGCCGTCCGGTGCGATGACCAGGGCATAGCTCTGGTCCTCCCTGGCCTCGGCCGTGAGTCGCTCGACGAGCCCGCCGGCGCCGCGGTCGGTCGGGACGGCGCCCAGGGCGCGCAGGACCGGCCCGAGCGGCCACCAGAACAGCTCCCGCTTGACGAGCACGCGCGGGGACACGCCCCCATGCCACAGCACCAGGACGGTCAGGACGAAGTCCCAGTTCGACGTGTGCGGCGCGCCGATGAAGATGCCGCGGTGCGGCAGGGTGCCGACGACGCGCCAACCGGCCGCGCGCATGAGCCACGCGGCCAGCCGGCCCCGCGCGCCCGGCGCGGGCGGGTGCTCGTGGTGGGTGTCAGCGCCCACGGCGCCGGCCACCGCCCAGGGACATGTCGACCGCGCCGGAGCGACCGGCGGTGCTGCCCGAG
>NZ_JACEXH010000324.1:0-1250 GCF_014525465.1 Actinotalea sp. JY-7885
CCGCCCGCGGTGGCATGGCCGCCGCCCGTGGCTGCGCCACCCCCGGCGCCCCTGGCGGCCGCGGAGCCGCCCGCGCCGATCACCCGCCCCGAGCGGTCGCTCGCCCCGGACGTCGCGCGCGGCGCGATGCTGCTGCTCATCGCGCTCGCGAACGTCGGCTTCTACCGGTACGGCACGGCACTGGACCCGTACCAGAACCCCGTGGACGCCTCGGCCGCCGACCGTGTCGCGATGTTCGTCGAGCAGCTGCTCGTCGCCGAGCGCTCGCGCCCGATGTTCGCCGTCCTCTACGGCTTCGGCCTCGCCATGATGGCCTCCCGCATGCGCAGCCGCGGCGCGACGGCCGGCGCGGTCCGTGCCGTCCTGGCCCGGCGCAGCACGTGGCTGGTGGTGCTCGGCGTGCTGCACGGCGTGCTGCTGTTCGCGGGGGACATCATCGCCGCCTACGGCGCCACCGGGTTCGTCGCGCTCGCCCTCGTGCAGGCCTCGGACCGCGCGCTGCGGCGGTGGCTGTGGGGCAGCCTGGCCTACGTCGCCGTCGGGATGACCACGTTCCTCGCCGCCGCGACGCTGCTGACGGACGACGCCACGGCGGCCGGCGCGCCGCTGATGGGGCGCACCTACGCGCAGAGCATGGTCACCGGGCTCGTCGCGGAGGTCGGCGGCATCGCGATGGTGCTGGTGCTGCTGGGCTTCGTGCCGCTCGTCGTCGTCGGCGTCATGCTCCAGCGGGCGGGGTGGCTCACGGCGCCGGGCCAGCACCTGCCGGGGCTGCGGCGCGTCTTCCGGTCCGGCATGGCGGTCAACGTCGTCAGCGCGCTGCCCGTGGCCCTCATCGCGCTCGGGGTGTGGCAGCCGGGGCCCGGCGGGATGTTCGCCGCCTCGTACGCGACCCTGCTCGGCGGGATGTACGCGGGCATCGGCTACGTGTGCGGCTTCGCCCTGCTGGCCCACCGCCGGCAGGGGCGCGGCCACCGCGGCGCCACCGGCGCCCTCGCGGCGCTGGGGGAGCGGTCGCTGACGGGCTACCTCGGCCAGTCGTTCCTGCTCGCGCCGCTGCTCTCGCCGTGGGGCCTGGGGCTCGGCGAGGGCCTGCACCCCCTCGCGTCCTTCGGCCTCGCGGCGGCCGCGTGGCTCCTCACGCTCGCCGCGGCGACGCTCATGGCGGCCCGCGGCGTGCGGGGCCCGTTCGAGGCGCTCCTGCGGCGGCTCACCTACGGCGCGGCCCGCACGCCCGCCGTGCCCGCGGG
>NZ_JACEXH010000325.1:0-1232 GCF_014525465.1 Actinotalea sp. JY-7885
TCGGCGCCGGCGTCGGCGTCGGCGTCGGCGCGGGCGCGGCGGGTGGCGGCACGGGAGCGGCGGGTGGCGCGGCGGGCGCGTCGAGCGGTCCCACGAGGCCCAGGAGCGTCATCGTCACACCGACGCTCGCCGAGGTGTTCCGCACGGTGAGCGCACCGTCCTCCCCGAGGCGCACGTACGCGACGTTGGTGCTGTCGCGGCCGGGGTACGGGTTCAGGACCGAGGTCGCGGCGCAGGCGCCCGCGACCTGCGTCCCGGGGCACACCGTGAGGGCGGTGCCCCCCTGCGCGTCGTGGGCGCGGACCTGGATCTTGGCGGCCGTCGCGCCGGCGGGCGCACCGGCGGCGCGGATCGTGCGCGACTCCCCCGCGGCCAGGGTCGCCTCCAGGAGCGGGGCCGAGGCGGCGTGCACCTTCCCGGTGTCGGCGGCCACGAAGAACCCCTGGAGGTCCGCGTTGAGCCGGACGGAGCCGCGGTGGTTGTAGAGCACCACCTGGTCGCCGCGCGGGCCACCGAGGCCCACCACGGCGAAGTTCGACCGGTTGGCACCCGGGGCCGGGTTGAGCACCGAGGTCCTGGCGCAGTCGCGGACCGCGGTGCCGGCCGGGCACGCGGAGACGTAGCCGCGACGCGTCGCTGCGGCGTAACCGAGGTCGAGCGCCACCGCCGTGGCGCCGTCCGGGACGTCGGGGACCGTGAGCGTCACGGTCTGCTGCACGCCGACGCCCTGCCAGGACATGATCCGGCGCGGGTCGACCGGGACGAACCCGTCCTGGTCGGCCGTCGTCGCGTCGAGCACGAAGCCGTTGAGGTCGACGTAGACCGTCACGCCGCCGCTGCGGTTGCTCAGGGTGACCTCGCCCCCCTCGCTGAGCGGGGCGAGGACCTGACCGGGCGTGACGGGTCCGGGTGACGCCGCCAGCATCGACTCGGCGGGGCAGGTCTGCGCCGCACCGCAGGTGCTCAGCGTCGTGACGGCGCTGGCGTCCGCCGCCGTCACGTTGAGCACCGCGGCGGACGCCTCGGCAGGAACGGCGGGCACCCGCACCGTCACCGACTCCCCCGGCTCCAGACGCGAGGTCAGGAGCCGCACCGGCGTCACGGTGCGGATCGTCGACACGTCGGCGGCGGGGCGCATCGCCGGGGCCGCGGCCGGCGCGCCGGACGTCGCTGCAGGGCTCACCGCGGCCGACCGGCTGACCCGCTCGGCGGCCCCGCCGGGCAACGGCCCG
>NZ_JACEXH010000326.1:0-1215 GCF_014525465.1 Actinotalea sp. JY-7885
CGCCGACGCAGGGCTGCTCGCCGTCTGCTGGCTGCTGGTGGCGCTGGCCGCGCTGCTCGCCGTCCTGGCGCCGCGCGGGGTGCTCCGGGCGCTGGACGACGGCGCGCGCGCCGCGGTCCGGGACGCCGGCGCCTCGGCGGACCTCGTCCTCGAGTCCGCGCCGGCCTACTACGGGCCCTACAGCATCGGGGCCGTCCAGGACTTCGTCGACGACACGGAGTTCCTCGAGCGGCGGCTCGTCGCGCCGCTCGCCGCCACGACCGGTCCCGGGGTCGCGCACCTCGTCGTGGAGCCCGTGGACGTGCTGCTGCGGGACCCGGGCGTCGGCAGCGCGGTCGGCGAGGATGCGGTCGGGGACGACGCGGTCGAGGGCGACGTGGTCGAGGCGGGCGGCCTGGCCGAGGACGCCGTGTTCCGGACGCGCCTGACCATGCTGCCCACGGCGACCCTGGCCGCGCTGCGGGTGGTGCAGGGGGAACCCGTGACGGACGCGCTGCCCCCGGAGGGCGAGCCGCGCCCCGTCGCGCTGCCGGTGGCGTGGGCGCAGGCGTCTGACGTCGCGGTCGGGGACGTGCTCTGGCTGCGTCACTTCTCCGACCTCGGCGTGACCGCCACGACCGTCGAGGTCACCACCCTGGTCGAGCCCGCGGACCCGTCGGCCGCGGTGTGGCAGGCCCTGGGCTGGGTGTGGGAGGAGCCGTCCGCGAGCGCCGACGCGCCGCTGCTCGCCGGCCCGGCAGTCGTGACCCAGGCCGCGTCGGCCCTCGGGGCGGAGGCCATGGGGACCGTCGTGCTCCCGACGGACGCGGACGCCTACACCGCCGCCGTGGCCGCCGACGTCGCCCTCCAGCTCGACCGCATCACCCGGAGCGACGTGCCCTTCCCCGGGACGATGACCAACCTGGTCCTCGCGCGGTCGGCGCTGGACGAGACCCTGGACGCCTACCACGACCAGGCCCGCGCGGCCCGTGCGCAGATGGACCTGGCCGTCGCCGGGGCGGTCGGGGTGGCCGTGCTCGTCCTCGTGCTCGCCGCGCGGCTCCTGGTGGCCCGGCGCGCCGCCGCCACGGCGCTCGAACGGGCACGCGGCGCGTCCGTCGCGAGCGTCGCGCTGCGCGCTGCCGCCGAGTCGGTCCCGCTGACGCTGGCCGCCGTCGTCCCGGTGCTCGTGCTGGGTCACCTGCTCGGCGGCGTCCCGCCGGGTGCCGCGGCGCC
>NZ_JACEXH010000327.1:0-1213 GCF_014525465.1 Actinotalea sp. JY-7885
GGCCGCGGCGAGCGCCGCGGGCGCAAGGCCCGGACGGCGGGCTCGCGGCCGGGTCTCGACCACGGCGACGAGCAGCTGCGTCCCGGCCGGACCGACGCCGACCACGGCCGCCCGCGCGACCGCCTCGACGGCCTCGATCGCCTGCTCCAGGCCGACCGGGGTGACCACACCGTCGGCCGTGGTGACGACGTGGTCGAGACGACCCTCGACCCACAGCCGCCCGGCGGCGTCGAGGTGCCCGACGTCGCCCGTGCGGTGCCACCGGGCGCCGGGCACGCCGCGGGTGGCCGCGCGGTCGGTCAGGTGGAGGCGGAAGTAGCCGCGCTTGAGGTGCGGCGCGCTCACGAGGATCTCGCCCGTGCGGCCCGGCTCGGCCGTCGGCTCCCCCGTGGCGGCGCCGGTGTCGTCGAGCACGCTGACGCGCACCTGGGTGGTCGCGGTGGGGCGCCCCACGCACACCCCGCCCGGGTCCCCGGCCGGCCGCTCGCGGGTGGCCTCGCGGATGTCGGTGAGCGTGACGTCGGTCATGAGCAGCCCCTCGGTCATGCCGTAGGGGGTGTGCGGCTCGGCGTTCGGCATCAGGCGGCCCGCGGCGGCGAGCACGGCCTCGGGAACGGGCGCCCCGGCGGACAGGAAGGTCCGCACGCGCGCGAGCGCCGCGTGGTCGTCCGCGCCCAGGTCGCCGGCCGTCGCGACGACGTTGACCAGCGCGGCCGGGGACAGGAAGACCACCGTCGCGTCGACCGCGGCCGCCGCGGCGGCGACCGCGCGCGCGGTCAGCGTCCGCGGGGAGGTCACGTCCATGGCCGGGGTGACCGAGCGCGCGCCCAGCGCCGGCCCGAGCAGCGCGAAGGGCGCGAAGCCCGCGACGAGGCCGGTGCCGGTCCCCAGGTCGTACTGCGCGCCCAGGGCGACCGCCACGGCCGCGAGCTGGCGGTGCGTGTAGACGACGCCCTTGGCGGGGCCGGTGGAGCCGGAGGTGAAGAGCACGGCGGCGGTCGCGTCGGCGTCGGGATCGTCCGGGAGGTCGACGCCCCGTCCGAGGTCGAGGAGGTCGACCAGCGCGTGGTCGACGCCCAGGGCGCGGGCCACGGCCGGTGGCAGGGGCGTGGTCGAGAGGCGCCGGCCCGGCCAGCCGAGCGCGCGGGCGGCGCTCAGGCCCCGCAGGGCGCCGATCACGTGGTCGGGTCGCGCGCCGCGCACGGCGCGGGTC
>NZ_JACEXH010000328.1:0-1125 GCF_014525465.1 Actinotalea sp. JY-7885
CGCGCCTGCGCCGGGTCCGGCCCGGCGACCCGCCGCAGCACGGCACCGGCGGCGGCGGCCCGCAGGCGCTCGACGCCGCCGGTGGGGGACGGTGTGCTCGGGGCGGCGCTCGTCGTCATCGTGTCGATGGTCACACGGGACACGGTCGCATGACGAAACGATCACGATCCCTTGGCGGACGGACCAGGCGCCTCCGCGCAGGCCTAACGTGGCGCCATGCGCAGCCTGATGCAGTCGCTCGCCGTCGTCGCCGTCCTGCTCGTCGCCGGGTGCTCGGGCGGCGGTGCCGACTCCGGAGCGGGCGGCGCGCAGCCGCACGCCGCCCGCTCCGAGGAGGGGGCCGTCTCGGACGAGGGCGCCGGCGGCGAGCAGAGCTTCGTGGTCACGGGCAGCGTCTCGATGCTGGTCGAGGACCCGGCGGTCTCGGTCGCCGAGGCGGCGCAGCTGGTCGAGGACGCCGGGGGCCACGTCCAGGAGCGCGTCGAGCAGGGCGGCGCGGACGACGACTACGCGTGGGCGGAGCTCGTGGCCCGCATCCCGGCCGACGAGGTGACCGAGACGCTCGAGGAGCTCAAGGGCCTCGGCGAGGTGCGTGACACCTCGATCCAGAGCGAGGAGGTCACCGACCAGGTGCGCGACCTCGACGCCCGCATCCGGGCGCTCGAGATCTCGATCACCCGCCTCGAGGAGCTCCTCGGGCGCGCCGGGACCGTCTCCGAGATCGTCGAGGCCGAGCAGGTGCTGACGGAGCGCCAGTCCGAGCTCGAGGTCCTCCTCGGGCAGCAGGCGGCGCTCGCCGACGACATCGCGCTCTCGACGTTCCGGATCGAGATGTGGACCGAGGGCGCCGCGCCGGAGGAGCCTGCGACCGGTTTCTGGGCGGGCCTCGTGAACGGGTGGAACGCCCTGCTCGCCACGCTGACGGGGCTGCTGCAGGCCATCGGCACCCTCCTCCCGTGGCTCGCCTTCGCGGCCCTCGTCGCGGCCGTGGTGCTCTTCGTGCGCCGCGCCCTCCCGCGACGGAGGGCGGCGCGGCCCTCCGCCACCCCGCGGTTCGGGCCGGGCGGGGCGACCGGACCGACGACGTCGCTGCCGCCGCAGGGCGGGCCGACCGGCCCGGTGCCG
>NZ_JACEXH010000329.1:0-1123 GCF_014525465.1 Actinotalea sp. JY-7885
TGCCCGGGCGGTCCCGGCCAGGCCGCGGGCGGGGCGGGCCGTCCGGGTGGGGCCGTAGCGGTCACGCGGCGCCTCCTTGGGCGGTCGGCTCGGTGGGTGCGATCGTCGGCTCGGCGGTCGGTGCGGCGTCGGCGTCGGGGCCCGTGCCGGTCGCGGTGTCGGTCCCCGCGTCGGTCCCGACGGCGAGGGGCTCGTCCGGGCGCTCCTCGAGGTCGCGCGGCAGCAGCAGGCGCAGGTCGTCCGCCGTCGGCTCGGCGACGTCGCGCAGGCGCCAGGCGTGGCGGCCGATGGCGCCCTCGAGCACGTTCCGCGCGAAGCGGCCGTTGCCGAAGCCCTCGCCGCGCGGGGTCGCCGCGAGGATCTCCCGGAACCGCACGAGGCACTCCGGCGTCGGCGTGAAGTCCGCGGCCTCGGCGAGCCGCACGAAGATCGCCTCGAGCTCCTCGTCGGAGTAGTCCGCGAACTGCACCGTCGTGCGGAACCGGCTCTCGAGGCCGGGGTTGCTGTCCACGAAGCGCGCCATGGGACCGGGGTAGCCCGCCACGATCACGACGAGGTCCTCGCGGTGGTCCTCCATCTCCTTGACCAGGGTGTCGACCGCCTCGCGGCCGTACTGGTCGCCGGCGAGCGCGTAGGCCTCGTCGATGAACAGCACCCCGTCGATGGCGCTCGCGACGACCGCCGAGGTCTTGACCGCGGTCTCCCCGAGGTACTGGCCGACGAGCTCGGAGCGGTCGACCTCGACGAGGTGCCCCTTGGCCAGCAGCCCGAGGGCGGCGTAGATGCCGCAGACGAGCCGCGCGACGGTCGTCTTGCCCGTGCCGGGGTTGCCGGTGAAGACGAGGTGCCGCGAGATCGCGGGGGTGCGCAGGCCGTGCGCCGCGCGCAGCTTCTCCATCCGCAGGACGGCGGCCTGCTGGTGCACCTCGCGCTTGACGTCGGTGAGGCCGACGAGCGCGTCGAGCTCGGCCAGGAGCTCCTCGACCGAGCGGCGCTCCGGCTCGGGCTCCGGCTCGGGCTCGGCGGTGCCGGCAGGGGCGGTCCGGACGGCGCCGGGCGCCCCCCGGTCCGCGGTGCCGGGCGCCGTCGGCCCGGCCGCCCCCACCCGGGTCAGGTCCGCGAG
>NZ_JACEXH010000330.1:0-1122 GCF_014525465.1 Actinotalea sp. JY-7885
GGACCCTCCCGGTGGCCGTCCCGGCCGCCGCGGCCCGCGACCTCGGGCTCGCCGTCGGCAGCCGGGTGCCCGTGCGGCCGCTCACCTCGTCCACGCCGGCGCTCGAGCTCGAGGTCGTCGGCGTCTTCGCGGTCACCGCTCCCGGCTCGCGCTTCTGGTCCACGGACGTGCTCGAGGGGCGCGCGCACGAGCCGGCGTTCGCGATCCCGGGGACCGGCGGGGCGCTCCAGACCGACGCGTACGGACCCCTGGTGACCGCCCCCGGCGCGCTCGACGCGGCCGGCGCCGCCGTCGAGCGCCTGACGATCAGCTACGCGCCCGACTTCGCCGGGGCGGCGGTGGCCGACGTCGTGCCGCTGCTCGAGCGGCTCGGGGCGGCGGCGGACCGCGGACCGGCGGCGGTGGGTGCCGTGGGTGACGACGTCCGGGTCTCCACCCCCCTCGCGCCCGTCGTGCAGGAGGTCGGCACGGCGCTGGTGGTCACGCGCGCAAGCGTGCTCGTCGTCGGGCTGCTGCTCGTGCTCCTCGCCGTCGCGGCGCTCCTGCAGACCGCGCGCCTCCTGGTGGAGGCGCGGTCCGCCGAGCAGGGCCTGATGCGCGCCCGCGGGGCGTCGGGGCGTCAGCTCCTCGGCCTCGCCCTCACCGAGGCCGTGGGTCTCGCGCTCCTGACGACGGCGCTCAGCCCCGTCCTCGCCCGCCTGGTGCACCTCGGCCTCGCACGGCAGCCGGCGATGGTGGCCGCCGGCATCACCCAGGACCCCGGCGTCCCGGCGGCGGCGTGGCTCACCGCGGGCGCCGTCTCCGTCGTCTTCGCCGTCGTGCTCGTCAGCCCGCTGCTGCGGCGCGGCGGCACCTTCGTCGACGGCGAGCAGGCACGCGCCCGCCCGGACCGGCGCGCCGTGCTGGCGCGGTCCGGGCTCGACCTGGCGCTGGTCGTCGTGGCGGCCGTCGCCTTCGCCCAGCTGCGCAGCTACCAGAGCCCGCTCGCCTCGGACGGCGCGTCGCTCGTCGTCGACCCGGTGCTGGTCGCGGGACCGGCGGTGGTGCTGCTGGCGGGCGCCCTGGTCGGGGCGCGCCTGCTGCCCGCGGCGTCGCGCGTGGCCGAGCGCCTCGGCGCCCGGG
>NZ_JACEXH010000331.1:0-1108 GCF_014525465.1 Actinotalea sp. JY-7885
CGCCCGCGCCGCGGCCCGACGCCGGACGACGGCGGCGACGCGCGGCTGCGCGGCCGCGAGCACCGCCGCCAGGACGAGCAGCCACGGCACGACGGCGGTGAACGAGTCGGCCGGGGCGACGAGCAGCAGGAGGGCGCCGAGCACGCCGCCGACGGCCGAGAGGACAGCCATCCGCGCGACGACGCCCCAGGCGCCCGCGAGCTCGCGGCGGTACCCCCACGCGCCCGCGACCGATGCGGGCAGCAGGCCCACGGTGTTCGAGACGTTCGCCGTGAGCGGCGGCACCCCCAGCCCCACCAGGAGGGGGAAGGTCAGGAGCGTGCCGGCACCCACCACGGTGTTGACGGTGCCGGCGAGCACGCCGGCGACGAGCACGAGGACGAGGTCGAGCGCGTCCATCCTCAGCGCCCGGCCGCGTAGGCCTGCATGCCACGGGGCGTCGCGGCGGCGCGCAGCACGCCGTCGCGCCGCGCCACGGCCGTGAGGCGGCCCAGCGACCACGGGCCGGTCACCGTCACGTCGTGCCCGCGCCGGCGCAGCCCGGCCAGCACGTCGGGTCCGAGCCGCTCCTCGGCGTGCAGGCCGCGCAGCTCGACCTCGCGCGGGTCGAACGAGGAGACCAGGTGCGTGGTGTGCCACGTGGGGGCGTCGATGGCCTCCTGCAGGCCCATGCCGTAGACGAGGTGGTTCAGCAGGAACGGCACCTGCCACTGGTCCTGCTGGTCGCCGCCCGGCGTCCCGCACGCGATCTCGGGACGACCGTCGCGCAGCACGAGGGTGGGGCTCAGCGTGGTCCGCGGCCGGCGGCGCGGACCGAGCGACGAGGGCAGGCCCTGCTCCACCCAGAACATCTGCGCGCGGGTCGGGAGCGCGAAGCCGAGACCGGGGATGACCGGCGAGCTCTGCAGCCAGCCGCCGCTGGGCGTGACCGAGACCATGTTGCCGGCGGCGTCGACGACGTCCAGGTGGCAGGTGTCGCCGCGCGCGACGCCGTCGGCGCCGGTGCGCGGGTCGACCGCGTCCGGGACCGCGCCGGAGGCCCGCTGGAAGGTGGGCTCCCCGACGCCCGTCGGCCGGGTGGCGGACGCCGCCGCACCGGAGCGCGACG
>NZ_JACEXH010000033.1:0-21775 GCF_014525465.1 Actinotalea sp. JY-7885
GACGGCCGTGCTCGCGGCCGCGGCGCGGGCCCGGGCGGCCGCGCGGGGCCGCCAGGTCCCCGGCGTGAGGGCGCGGGTCACGGGCGTGCGCTGGACCGACGCCGAGGGCGAGCACTGGACCCCGGCCGACGTCGTGGTCTCGACCGCCGACCTGCACCACACCGAGACCGCGCTGCTCCCCCCGGAGCTGCGCTCGCACTCGCAGCGCTGGTGGGACCGGCAGGTGCCGGGACCGAGCGCCGTGCTCGTGCTGCTGGGCGTCCGCGGCGGGCTGCCGCAGCTGGAGCACCACACGCTGCTGTTCACCCGCGACTGGCAGGAGGGCTTCGACCGGATCTTCCCGCCGCGCGGCCGGGGCGGGGCGGGTCCGGCGCCGGACGGGACGACGGGGCGGGACGGGACGGTGCCGGACGGGACGACGGTGCCGGACCCGGTGTCGCTCTACGTCTGCCGGCCCAGCGCGACCGACCCCGACGTGGCGCCGCCCGGCTCGGAGAACCTGTTCGTGCTCGTGCCCGTGCCGCCGGACCCGGAGCTGGGCCGCGGTGGCGTCGGCGGTGCGGGGGACCCGTGGGTCGAGGGCGTCGCGGACGCCGCGATCGCCCAGATCGCCCGGTGGGCCGGCGTGCCGGACCTGGCCGACCGCGTCGTCGTGCGCCGCACCATCGGCCCGGCCGACTTCGCCGACGACCTCGGCACCTGGCGCGGCACGGCGCTCGGCCCGGCGCACACCCTCGCGCAGAGCGCGATGTTCCGGGCGGGCAACGCGTCCCGCGCCGTCGAGGGCCTGCTGCACGCGGGCGGCTCCGTGATCCCCGGCATCGGGCTGCCGATGTGCCTCATCAGCGCGGAGCTCGTGGTCAAGCGGCTGCGCGGCGACACGTCGACGGGGCCCCTGCCGGAGCCGCTGCCCGAGCCGCTGCGGCGCGGCGCACCGCGGGGTGCGTCGGTGGCCGGCCGCGCGGATGACGCCGGCGACCGCGCGGACGACGCCGTGGGTACCGTCGCGTCATGAGCCTTGCGTACGCGGCTGCGCTCCTGGTGTCGATCGGCGGGATGGCGGTCCTCGACCACCGGTTCCGGCTGTTCTTCTTCGCCGACGCCCGCCGGGCCGCCGTCGTGCTCGTGGCCGGGGTCGCGTTCCTCGTGGTGTGGGACCTCATCGGCGTCGACCTGGGGATCTTCTTCCGGGGCCAGACGCCGTTCATGACCGGCATCCTGTTGGCGCCCGAGCTGCCGATCGAGGAGATCGGCTTCCTCACCCTGCTGTGCTACCTCACGATGAATCTCTACGTGGCCTTCGCGCGCTGGGGTGCGCGAGGTGGCCGGGCGGCCCGCGGTGCGGGCGCCGCGTCGGCGGGGGAGGTGCGGCGATGACCTACCTGGTGCTCGACGTCGTCTTCCTCGCCGTGGCCGGGGCGGTGGTGGCCCTCGCGCACGCGCGGGGGGTGCGGCCCTCGCTCCGGGCGATCGCGTGGTCGATGCTCGTGCTGGCCGTGATGACCCTGGTGTTCGACAACCTCATGATCGCGGCAGGGCTCTTCGAGTTCGACGACGCGCACCTCGTGGGGCTCCGGGTCGGGCGCGCACCGGTCGAGGACCTGGGCTACCCGTTCGCCGTCGCGCTCCTGCTGCCCGCCCTGTGGCACCTGCTGGGGCGGCGCCGCGGGGCGGGTGCAGGCGGGGTCGACCGGTGACCGCCGCCCCGCCGCGGCCGCGCGCCGGCGTCGTGCGCCAGCTGCTGGTCGCGTCGCGCCCGCTGAGCTGGGTGAACACGGCCTACCCGTTCGCCGCCGCGTACGTGATGGCCACGCGCGAGGTCGACGTCCGGCTGGTGGTGGGCACCCTCTTCTTCCTCGTCCCGTACAACCTGCTCATGTACGGCGTGAACGACGTCTTCGACTACGAGTCCGACCTCGCGAACCCGCGCAAGGGCGGCGTCGAGGGCGCCCTGCTGGACCGGCGGGTGCACCGCACCACGCTGCTGGCGGCCACGCTGCTGCCGGTGCCGTTCGTGGTTTACCTCGTCGCCGTCGGCTCGCCCGCGTCGTGGGCGGTGCTGGCCGTGTCCCTGTTCGCGGTGCTCGCCTACTCGGTGCCCGGGCTGCGGTTCAAGGAGCGGCCGGTCCTGGACTCGCTGACCTCGAGCACCCACTTCGTCTCGCCCGCGCTGTACGGACTGGTGCTCGCGGGCGAGCCGATCGGCCGCGGCGCCTCGCTGGTGCTCGCGGCGTTCTTCCTGTGGGGCGCGGCGAGCCAGGCGTTCGGCGCCGTGCAGGACATCCCACCGGACCGTGCGGCGGGCATCGGCTCCGTCGCGACGGTCCTGGGCGGACGGGCCACGGTCCGGCTCGCGATCGCGCTGTACCTGGCCGGCGGGGCGCTGATGCTCGCGACGCCGTGGCCGGGACCGCTGGCGGCGGTTCTCGTGCTGCCCTACGTGGTGGTCGTGTGGCCGTACCGCTCGGTCTCCGACGCCGATGCGGAGGTCGCCAACCGCGGCTGGCGTCAGTTCCTGGGCGTCAACTACGCCGTGGGCTTCCTGGTCACGATGCTCCTCATCTGGACCGCCCGCACCTGACCCCCGGCCACGGCCCACCCGCCCGCCCGCCCGTGCCCGACCCCGAGCGCGGAGCGCCGTGCCGCGACCCGCCGGTGTGTCGCGGCACCACGCTCCACGCTCGTGGCACGACGCTCCGCGGTGCGACACGGTGCTCCGCGCACGGCACGGGGCTCCGCGGGGGCGAGCCGCGGTGCGGCACGACGCTCCGCGCACGGCACGGTGCTCCGCGCAGGTCACGAGGCTCCGCACGCCGACCCCGCAGGGGGCCCGTCCGCCCTCCGGCCCACCGCCCGGACCCGAGCGTGGAGCGCCGTGCCACGACACGCCGGTGTGTCGCGGCACCACGCTCCACGCTCGTGACACGACGCTCCGCGCACGGCACGGGGCTCCGCGCGAGGGCTGCGCGGCGGCACTGCGGACCGCCGCGATCATGATCGTCCTCATGGCGAGACGGCGCCCATGCGGGTTCCGCGTTCCCGCGCCCTGCGTGCTTCACTCGTCCCATGACTGGCCACGGCACCTTCTGCATCAGCGCGGCGATGCCCGCGATGCGAATGTGCCGTCGGGCCATGTGTCGCCGCTGAGCGACCCCGCGCCCGCGCCCCGCCCGGCCCTCTAGGCCGGCCGCGCCCGACCGCCCGCACCCGCTGCCGGCCGTCGGCCACCCCCACCCGTCCCGCCGTGCCGTCCACCGCGCCTCGAGCCGGTGCGTCACGCGCACCCTCGGAGGACCCCGTGATCGAGCTGTCAGGCCTGCGCAAGGTCTACCCCGCCGCGTCGGGCGACGTCGTCGCCATCGACGGCATCGACCTCGTCGTGGAGCGGGGCGCCGTCCACGGCATCGTCGGCCGCTCCGGCGCCGGCAAGTCGACGCTCGTCCGGTGCCTCACGGGGCTCGAGCGGCCGACGTCGGGCACCGTCACCGTCGACGGACGCGTCATCTCGACCCTGCCCGAGCGGCAGCTGCGCGAGGCCCGGCGCGCCATGGGCATGGTGTTCCAGCACGTCAACCTGCTCGACTCCCGCACGATCGCGGGCAACGTCGCCTACCCGCTCGAGGTCGCGGGCGTCCCGCGCCGCCGCCGGTCCGAGCGCGTCGCCGAGCTGCTCGACCTCGTCGGGCTCGCCGACAAGGCCGCCGCCCACCCGGCGCAGCTCTCGGGCGGCCAGCGGCAGCGGGTCGGCATCGCCCGGGCGCTGGCGACGGAACCCTCGGTCCTGCTGTGCGACGAGCCGACGTCGGCGCTGGACGGAGCGACGACGCGGCAGATCCTGTCCTTCGTCCGACGCCTGCGCGACACCCTCGGCATCACCGTCGTGATCATCACGCACGAGATGAGCGTGGTCCGCGAGGTGTGCGACAGCGTCACGCTCCTCGAGCACGGACGGGTCGTGCAGAGCGGCCGGCTCGACGACGTCGTGACGCAGGCCGGCTCGCCGCTCTCCGACGCCCTCATCCCGGTGCCCGACCTCCCGCCCGACGACGCCCGCCGCCTCGTCGAGGTCACCTACGCGACCCGCAGCGTCCCCACCCACCGCGCGCTCGCGGCGGTCGCCGCGCTCGGCGAGGAGGTCGACGTCGTCGCCGGCACCATCGAGACGCTCGCCGGCCTGCGCGTCGGACGCCTCCAGCTCGACCTGCCGCACGGCCGCGTCGCCCCGGTGCTCGCCGCGCTGCGCGACGCCGGCCTCGACGCCCGGGAGGTGGCGTGATGCTCGACGGGCTCCTCGACAACCCGGTCCTGACGCAGGCCCTCCCGGAGGCGACGCTCGAGACCCTGCAGATGGTGGGCGTCGCGGCCCTCGTCGCGGCGGTGGTCGGGCTGCCGCTCGGGCTCCTGCTGCGCACGGTCGCGCCCACCGGCCTGCGGCCGCTCGCCGTGGTGCGCGGGCCGCTCGGCCTGCTCGTGAACCTCGGGCGCTCGCTGCCGTTCATCATCCTGGCCATCGCGCTCCTGCCGCTCACCCGCGCCGTCGTGGGGACGAGCCTGGGCTGGGAGGCGGCCGTCGTGCCGCTGAGCATCGGCGCCATCCCGTTCTTCGCCCGGCTCGTCGAGACCGCGGTCCGCGAGGTCGACCCCGGCAAGGTCGAGGCGGCGCGGGTCATGGGCTCGAGCCGCGGCCGGGTGCTGGTCCAGGTCCTGCTCCGTGAGGCGCTGCCCGGCATCGTCGCGGGCTTCACCGCCACCGTCATCGCGCTCGTCGCGTACTCGGCGATGGCCGGGGCGATCGGCGGCGGCGGCCTCGGCTTCCTCGCCATCAGCTACGGCTACCAGCGCTTCGACACCACCGTGATGGTCGTCTGCGTCGTGGTGATCGTCGCCATCGTCCAGGCCGTCCAGGTCGTCGGCGACGCCGTCGCGCGCCGCCTCGACCACCGCTGACCCGCGCACCGCGCCGGGCGCGGACCGCTCCAGCCCCATACCCGTTCGTGCACGACCCATCTCACCGGAGGAACACCATGAATCGCACCGTCCGCGCCGCAGCCGTCCTGTCCGCCACGGCCCTGGTGATGGCGGGCTGCTCCGGCGGTGGGGGTGACGGCGAGGCGCCGGCCGCCGACGAGAACGGCATCACGACGCTCCGGGTCGGCGCGAGCCCCGTGCCGCACGGCGAGATCCTCGAGTTCGTCGACTCCGAGCTGGCGGCCGACGCAGGCCTCGACCTCGACATCGTGACGTTCGACGACTACGTGCTGCCGAACACGGCGCTCGCCGAGGGCGACCTCGACGCGAACTACTTCCAGCACCTGCCGTACTTCGAGTCGCAGGTCGAGGAGCAGGGCTTCGAGTTCGGCCACTTCGACGGCGTGCACATCGAGCCCTACGGCGTGTACTCGGCGAGCCTCGAGTCCCTCGACGACCTGCCCGACGGCGGCGTCATCGGCATCACGAACGACCCGGGCAACCAGGCGCGGGCCCTCGACCTCCTCGAGGCCGCGGGTGTCATCACGGTCGCCGACACGCAGGGCGCCCCGACGCTCTTCGACATCGAGGACAACCCGAAGAACCTCGAGCTCGTCGAGACGGCGCCCGAGCAGCTGGTCCGCTCCATCGAGGACGTCGACGCCGCCGTGATCAACGGCAACTACGCGCTCGAGGCGGACCTCAACCCGGCCGAGGACTCGATCTACCTCGAGTCGGGCGAGGACAACCCGTACGCCAACTTCCTCGCGTTCCGGACCGAGGACGAGGGCAACGAGGCGCTCGCGACCCTGGACGAGCTGCTCCGCTCGGACGAGGTCCGCGCGTTCATCGAGGACCGCTGGCCCGCCGGCGAGGTCATCCCCGCCTTCTGACCCGCTCGACCCCCGCCGGGACGACGACGACCGTCGTCGTCCCGGCGTGGACCCGGTCAGCGCGCCGTGGACGCGCTCGCGTTGACCTCGTAGCTCGTGTTGGTCGCCTCGAAGAAGTTGACCAGCTGGAGCGTGTCGTTGGCCGTGGCCATCCACTTGGCCGGGTTGCTCACGCGGTAGTGGGGCTCGAAGCCGAGCTCCTCCAGGCGCCGGTCCGCGAGGTACTGGACGTACTGGTTCACGTAGTCGGCGTTGAGCCCGAGGATCCCGTTCGGCAGCAGGTCGCGGTTGTACTGCTCCTCCATCGCGACGGCGTCGATCACCATCTGCCGGATCTCGTCGGCGAACTCGGCCGTCTGCAGGTCCTCGTTCTCCTCCAGCACCGTGAGGATCAGGTTGATCCCGAACTTCAGGTGCAGCGACTCGTCGCGCACGATCCAGTCGATGAGCGAGCCGAAGTTCCGCAGCAGGTTCCGCTGCCGGAAGCTCAGCGCGACCATGAAGCCCGAGTAGAACCAGATCCCCTCGAGGATGATGTTGTAGGCGACGAGGTTCCGGACGAAGTCGCGCTTGCCCTCCGCCGTCGTGATGTCGAGCGTCTGCTCCGTCATGCGACGGATGTAGTGGACCTCGAACTCCTCCTTGGCCGCCATCGACGGCACGCTGACGTGCGAGTCGTAGGCCTGGCCGCGGTCGATCGGGAACGTCTCGAGGACGTACTCGAACGACATGCAGTGGTTGGCCTCCTCCCACATCTGCTTCGCGAGGTAGAGGTGCGCCTCGGGCGCGTTGATGTAGGGGTAGACGCCGAACGCGAGCGCCTTGTTGACGAGGAGCTCGTTCGGGTTGAAGTACGACATGAGGAAGGTGACGGCGTGCTTCTCCTCGTCCGTCATGCGGGCGAAGTCGGCGAGGTCCTCGCCGAGCTGGATCTCGTTGGGGAACCACGTGTTGGCGACGGCCTGGTCGTACAGGTCCATCGCCCACTGGTAGCGGACGGGCTTGAGCAGCAGGCCCTCGGAGATGCCGGTGCCGAGGATGCCGGTGCGGGTCGGGGTGGTCATGGTGGTGCTCCTTGCCGAGGTCTGGGTGATGAGGGCGGGGCCTGCTACTGGCACGCGTCGCACTGCAGCCGCTCCATCGGGTCGGTCGGGCACGCCGTCCCGTCGACGACGTCGTCCGGCGCCGGGAGCGGCGCGACGGGCACCGCCTTGCCGAAGCCGAAGCCACGCCTCGCGCCGGCCGACGCCGTCCCGGGCGCGGGGGCCGACGTCGGCCGGGCCTCGGACTTGTTGACGCGGACCGTCGACTGCTCCGCCGTGTGCCGCGGCTTCATGTGCAGGTAGTACGTCGTCTTGACGCCGCGCTCCCAGGCCGCCTGGTAGAGCGCGGCCATCTCACCGACGTCGCGCGACGCGAGGTAGATGTTCCGGCTGATGGCCTGGTCGACCCACTTCTGCGCGCGGGCCGCGACCTCGATGAACGCGTACGGCGAGAGCTGGAACGACGTCCGGTAGACCTCGACGAGGTGCTCGGGCACGCCCGGCACCCGCGAGAGGTCGCCCTGCGCCGCGAGCAGGTCGTCACGCACCTGCTCCCACAGCCCGAGCGCCTGCAGGTCGCGCACGAGGTTGCGGTTGACCTCGAGGAACTTGCCCGACGACGTCGCCCGGCTGAAGATCTGCGAGAACTGCGGGTCGAGGCCGGGCGTCGTGCCGGCGACGAGGCCGATCGACGCGGTCGGCGCGATCGCCATGAGCGTCGCGTTGCGCATGCCGCCCGCGACCTTGGTGCGCAGCGCGTCCCAGTCGAGGCGGGTCGTGCGGTCGACGGCGACGGGCACCCCGCGGTCCTCCTCGAGCCGTGCGATCGTGTCGATCGGCACGTGCCCGTGCGACCAGCCGGAGCCGGCGAAGTTCGGGTAGGACCCCCGCTCGCGTGCGAGGTCGGCGCTCGCGTCGATCGCGTGGAAGCTGATGAACTCCGTCACGCGGTCGACCAGGTCGTACGACTCGGCCGACTCGTAGGCGTACCCGAGCCGCTCGGTGACGTCCGTGAAGCCCATGATCCCCAGGCCGACGGCGCGGTTCTCGCGGTTGGCCTTCTCGGACTCGCCGACCGAGGAGAGGGTGATGTCGACGAGGTTGTCGAGCTGGCGCACGGCGAGGCGCGCGGACTCGCGCAGGCGGTCCCAGTCGATCTCGCCGCCCGTCAGGTGGGTCGAGAGGTTGATCGACGCGAGGTTGCAGACGGCGATCGTGTCGCGGTCCTGCGGCAGCGTGATCTCGGTGCACAGGTTCGACAGGTGGATCGTGCCCGTGTTGTCGTTCAGCGCCCGCGAGTTGATCGTGTCCTTCCAGGTGAGCCACGGGTGCGACGTCCCCTGGAGGCTGATGAGCATCGCGGTCCACTGCTCGCGCGCCTTCATCCGGCGGAAGCGCGCCATGCGGCCCGCGCGCGCCTCGGCGACGTAGTGCGCGTAGCGCTCGGAGAACTGGCGCCCGACGAGCTCGACGAGGTCAGGGGTGTCGGCCGGGTCGAAGAGGTACCACTCGTCGTCGGCCGCGACGCGCTTCATGAACTCGTCGGAGATCCAGACGGCCGTGTTGGCGGTGCGGGTGCGGCGGTAGGGGTCGCCCGAGTTCTGCCGCAGGTCGAGGAACTGGGGGAAGTCGAGGTGCCAGTTCTCCACGTAGAAGCACAGGGCGCCGAACTTCTTGCCGCCGCGCGAGACCGCGCGCAGCGTGGAGTCGATCGTGTGCATGAAGGGGATCGGCCCGGTCGAGGTCGTGTTGTTGGACCGGATGGGCGAGCCCTCGGAGCGCAGCTTCGTGACCGAGAGGCCGATCCCGCCCGTGCCCTTGGTCAGCCACATGACGTTGCGTACGGACGTCGCGATGTGCTCGATGTCGTCGTCCATCTGCATGACGAAGCAGTTGCTCAGCTGCGGGTACACCGTGCCGGCGTTGACGAGGGTCGAACCCGCGGGCAGGTAGCGCAGGCGCGCGATGCTGTCGTAGAAGCGGATCGCGGCGGTGGTCGGGTCGGCCTCGTTCAGGCTCAGCCCCATGGCGACGCGCATCCAGAAGTACTGCGGCACCTCGAGCGGGCGGCCCTGCCGGTCGTTGATCATGTAGCGGTTCCGCATGGTGACGGTCCCGGTGTAGCACAGCAGCTCGTCGTGCCGGTGGTCGAGCGCCGCTGCGAGGGCGTCGAGGTCGAAGCGGCTCACGAGGCGCGGGTCCAGCAGGCCGGCCTCCACGGCGTCGCGCACGTAGCCCGGGAAGCGGGCCTGGTGCAGGAGCGCGAGCTCGGCGTCCGACTCGTAGGCGCCCAGCACGCGCTTGTAGATCACCTTGCGGAGAAGCCTCGCTGCGACGACGTCGAAGTCGGGGTCGTCCTTGACGTTCTGGACGGCGACGGAGATCGCCGCCTCGTCGAGCTGCTCGGTGGTGATGCCGTCGAAGAGGGTGATCGCGAGCTCGCTCGCGACCTGGGTGACCTTGGCGATCGGGTCCGGAAGGCCGACGGTGGCGCGCTCGATCGCGCGGTTGATCATGTCGGCGTCGTACGGCTCGCGGCTGCCGTCGCGCTTGGTGACGTGGATGCCCGTCCGGGCGTGCGGCGAGGCCGCGGCGGGGGTGGGGTCGGTGAGGGTCATCGTGCTGCTTCCAGGTGGACCGGTGGTCCGGTGCCCTGGGACGACGACGGCGCGTGAGCGCGAGTCGGTCGAGCCCGCCCGAGAGGCTCCGAACCAGCGCGCACCGGCGGTACGCGCACCGGCGGCAGGTCTTCGGACTCGTGGGCGTCGTGCTCGCTCCTACCAGCCGTCGCTTCCCAGGCCTGACGTTCCGGGCCCAGTGCTTGATGACGGCGGTCGTTCCCACTCACCGCTGCGGGGCAGTCCCGGAGTCACACCGGGTTCCCTCTTGCCTCACCTGTCGCCAGGTGAACCGTCGGCAGGGCTCACCCTAGCGCCTCGGCGGCCGCGGACCACAAGATGTAGTGCGCGAGCCACGGGAGGCGCCTAGATGTGCCGTCGCCCCGAGGGTCCGGAGCGATCGCCCCGGACATGACGAACGCCGCCGGCCTGGGCCGACGGCGTTCGCCTACGAAGTGCACTGCCGGGTCGTGGACGAGCCCCCTGATCACACGACCCGGCAGTGCGTGTCCTCAGCCGGCATCCCCCGAGCCGACGAGGACGTTCTCGGGTGCGGGAGCCGAAGCTCCCGCACCCCGGACGGTGACGCGTCGCGGGCAGCCCCCCAGCATGACCCGCGGGCGTCGAACATGGTTCCGGATGACGGCGCCACGACCCTCGGACCCGGTGCGGTCCGCGGTGGCGGATCCCCGGGTCATAAGGGCTGCGACGGCTGTCATACGACAAGTGTGACCCTCGTCGCCCAGGGCACCAAGTCGGTCATGTGACTCGTCTCACATGATGGACAGAAGTCACCCGATCGACCGCAGGATCCGCAATGAATACGGCACCGAAGCGCATCGTCGCAGGTGAGAGGCCGAAAACGTTATTTCGAACGAGACCTGCGCCCCGTCAACCCCGGGCCGTCACACCAGGCCGTAGAGGCGATCTCCGGCGTCGCCGAGGCCGGGCACGATGTACGCGTTCTCGTCGAGGCGCTCGTCGACCGCGGCCACGACGATGGTCACGTCGGCGCGGTCGCCGACGTGCTTCTCGACCAGGGCCAGTCCCTCGGGCGCCGCGAGCAGGCAGATGCACGTGACGTCGCGGGCACCGCGCTCGAAGAGGTAGTCGATCGACGCGATGAGCGTGCCGCCCGTGGCCAGCATCGGGTCGAGCACGAAGCACTGCCGGCCCGACAGGTCCTCCGGCAGTCGGTTCGCGTAGGTGATCGCCTGGAGGGTCTCCTCGTCGCGCTGCAGGCCCAGGAAGCCGACCTCGGCCGTGGGGAGCAGGCGCGTCATGCCCTCGAGCATCCCGAGGCCCGCGCGCAGGATCGGCACCACGAGCGGGCGTGGCTCGGCGAGGTGCGTGCCGGTCGTCTCCGCGACCGGCGTCTCGACCCGGACCTCCTCGGTCCGCACGTCCCGCGTGGCCTCGTACGCGAGGAGCGTGACGAGCTCGTCCACCAGCAGGCGGAACGTGGGGGAGGCGGTGCGGCGGTCACGCAGCACGGTCAGCTTGTGGGAGACGAGCGGGTGGTCCGCGACGTGCAGGCGCATGGTGGAACCGTACCGGCTGGTAGCGCGCCGCAGGTGCCCGGCGGCTCGCCGGCCCGTCCGTCCGTGCGGAGCGTGTGACTGGTGGTGCCCACGGGGCTGCTGGGAGTCACATCGGCCCCATCCGTCACGTGCGTGACATGCGGCGCACGGACCGCGGCGGCTAACGTCCACGGCGTGCGGACGAGCGACGCGATGCGCATGGAGGTGGCCCTCGAGGAGGCCCGCCGCGCCCTCGCGACCGGTGACGTCCCGGTCGGCGCGGTCGTCATCGGGCCCGACGGCGCTGTGGCCGGCCGCGGTCACAACGCCCGTGAGGCGACCGGGGACCCCACCGCCCACGCCGAGGTCCTGGCCCTGCGCGAGGCGGCGGCGACACTGGGCCGCTGGCGCCTGGACGACTGCACGCTCGTCGTGACGCTCGAGCCGTGCGCGATGTGCGCCGGCGCGATCGTCCTCGCGCGCATCCCGCGGCTGGTCCTGGGCGCGTGGGACCCCAAGGCCGGCGCCACCGGGTCGGTCCACGACCTCGTGCGCGACCGGCGGCTCAACCACCGGGTCGAGGTCGTCGGCGGCGTGCTCGAGGCCGAGTGCGCCGCGCTCCTGCGGGACTTCTTCACCGAGCGCCGCTGAGCCGCCTCACACGTCGGGGAGGCGCTCCGCGAGAGCGGTGAGGGTCTCGGACGTGCCCGCGTGGAGGCGGAGGTCGGCCAGGTCGTCGCCGCGCGTGGCGCCGCGGTTGACGATGACCACGGGGATGTCGCGCACGCGGCGTGCGTGGCGCACGAACCGCAGCCCGGACATCACTGTGAGCGAGGAGCCCGCCACCAGCAGGGCGCCCGCGGCGTCGACCATCGCGAACGCGCGCGCCACCCGCGCCTTCGGCACGTTCTCGCCGAAGTAGACGATGTCCGGCTTGAGCATGCCGCCGCAGCGCTCGCAGTCGGCGACGACGAACCCCTCCGTCGACTCGATGACCGCGTCCGCGTCGGGGGCGATCTCCACGTCCGCGACGTCGCCCACCTGGTCGGCGAAGCCCGGGTTGAGCTCCTCGAGCAGTCGCGCGACGTGGTCGCGCGAGTAGCCGGCGCCGCACCGCAGGCACAGGACCTCGGCGTACGTGCCGTGGAGGTCGATGACGTCGCGGCTGCCCGCCTCCTGGTGCAGGCGGTCGACGTTCTGCGTGATGACACCGACGACGACGCCCCGCTCCTCGAGCCGGGCGAGCGCCCGGTGGCCCGCGTTGGGCTCGGTGCGGTGCACGTGCCGCCAGCCGACGTGGTTGCGGGCCCAGTAGGTGCGGCGGAACGCCGGGTCGGAGACGAACTGCTGGTAGGTCATCGGCCGGCGCGGCGGGGAGTCGGGGCCCCGGTAGTCGGGGATGCCGGAGTCGGTGGAGATGCCGGCGCCGGTGAGGACCGCGAGCCGGTGTCCCGCGAGGAGGTCGACGACCCGCTCGACGTCGGTGGTCGGGGGCGTGTCCGTGCCGGGGTGGACGGGGTCGATCTGCTGCACACCACCACGGTACGTTCCGCCGCGCGGTGCACCGGCGGCGGCCCGTGACGGCCGGCCGCGGGGGGCGATTCGTTGCGGTGCCCGCCGACCGGGTATCCTCGCCGGCGAGGTAGCGTGTCCGAGCGGCCTAAGGAGCACGCCTCGAAAGCGTGTGTGGGTGAAAGTCCACCGTGGGTTCAAATCCCACCGCTACCGCCAGCCGAAGGGCCCCACCCGCACCGCCGTGCGGCGTGGGGCCCTTCGGCGTTCCCGATCCTCCGTTTATGTTGCTCCGGAGCCTCATCCGACGCCTGGGCGAAGAGCTGGTCGATGATGACCCGCATGTCCGGAGCGACATGGATCCGCTGCACAGAGTGGCGTGCCGTCGTGCTCTCGTCAGAGTGCCCGAGAAGTGCCGTGGCGTTCGCGAGAGTGCTCCCTCTCGCCACCTGGGTGGGCACGGTCCGGCGGAAGTCGTGCAGCGTGACCTTCACGCCGATGTCGTTCTGTGCGAGGTGGAACTGAGCGTCCCCGGCCCGGCGATCGCGGTGAGCCCTTCGTGGACGGGAAGACCAAGTCGTCCGGGCCGCCATCCAGGTCGAGAGCCAGCGCGGTCCGGATCGCCGTGAACGTCGGCGGTGTGATCGTGCGGCACGGGCGCTCCGGTGACGTGCACCTCGTAGTAGTAGTGCGGCGCGGTGCCGACTCCGCTGCCGCCTGACCGAGCGATGACGTGCCCTCCCTGGAACTCGTCGCCGGGCTTCACCAAGGCATCCGAGAGATGCAGATGCTGAGTCGCCACGCTGCTGGCGTGCGTGAGGATGACCGTCAGGCCGCCTCCTGAGCTCCACCAGACCGCGCCAACAACACCCACGGTCGGAGCGGCGATCGGGGTGCCGACGGCAGCATGGAAGTCGGTGACCGGGGGAACCTGTTGCCGAACGGCGAGGTGACCCTGGACCGCAGGGGCGCCGTCCACTCGCCCGCTGCGATGAGCTGTCCTGCGGAGGGCTAAGCCGGAACCCGCGGACGAAGCGAGCTGGAACGTCGACGAGCAGAACGCGTCGATGTCCACGCCGGTCGTCCCGTAGTCGGCTGCCGTCACGACGGCCGACTGCTCGACGGCACCTGAAGCAGCGGGCGTAGCCGTCGCAGAAGCGCCACCGCTGAGGGCGTCCACGATCACAGTCGCCCGGGCCTCGTGCTTGGCGTAGGCCCCGGGGAAGGCCGATCTCTGCACGCTCTGCGCCGCGACTGTGATCGGCAGGTCCATCCAGCCGCCGACCTCGAGCAGGCCACCCGGAGACGCTCTGCCGCTTGCCGGGTTGAAGTGCGGGGACGTCGCGCCGCCGAAGAAGGCCAGCGCCGCGAACCGGGGATCACGCACTTGCTCAGCCGTCCCCCAGCCCTGCGACGGACGCTGCTGGAACAGCCCGAGAGAGTCCCGGTCGCCATAGTCGAGGTTCCGAAGCCGCGACTCCTGGAGTGCGGTAGCGATCGCGACGATGGGGCCGCGTCGCCCGACTCCTGCTACCCCGCCGGCGGCGATGATGGCCTGGGCGTTGGCGATCTTGTCCGCTTCCTCGGGGCCGAAACCGGGGACCAGACCACCGCCCGGGATCGACGGTGTCTGATCGATTGGAGGCGGCTGGTACGCGGCCTGGTCGACCGTGTAACCCAGCTGGGTGCAGGCGTTCGCTGCGGAAGCGCCCTGGCCTGCACTGGAGACGAGGCTCACGGAGTGACCGCCAGGAACGCCGCCGCACCGCCGACCATGAGGAAGCCGCGACGAGCTTGGGCCAGTGGCGCGCGAGCCAACCGACTGATCGGGTCTTGGCCATAGGGCGAGCCATGCGGCGAGGGCTTCCAACGATCTCCCTCCGCATCAGTCCACGGCCTCGACGCGGGAGACGAGCCAGCCGTCGTCGTCGGCACCGGGCACGACGTGCACACGTACCCAGGCGCCCGTTGTCGGGACGTCGAACACGCCGTCCTCGGCGTTCATCGCGACCTGTCGCGGCTCGCCCCGGACGGTGACCTCGGGTGTGCGGGACGGGTCGGTCAGGCTCAGCGCCGTGGTCCAGAGCTCGCTCGTCGCGAGCGGGCGCACGCCGGCGGACCACGCCTCGGTGTCGAGGTCGGGCCGGGCCCACGCAGCCACGAACGCCGAGGCGGCGTCTGCTGCGGCTGCGGATCGGTGGTGCTCTGCCGGGTCGACGCTGAGCTCGTCTGTCGCGTTGGCGTCGTTCAGGACCATGCCGGGCGGGGAGGCGGACGGCGGGGGGAGGCGCAACGCTCGTAGACGTCACGACTGAGGCAGAGCCTTGCGTCGACACAGGGCCGTTCGGTTCGTCGTTGATCTCTCCGATGACGACACACCGACCAGCGCGGCGGCGACGACCGCGACGAACCGCCTCGGCGAGTACAGCGGCCAGCGGACGATTGGTGCGATGGCTTCCCAGATCGGCGGAACTCCTCGGCGTCATCTACATTCGCTGGGACCGCCGTCGCCGGCCGCCAGATCTCGAAGACGGGACTTCCTTCGGTGTTGTACCTGGTGGCAGCCTCGACGATGCCCGCTGGTAGGGCGGTCGAGCGCCCGATGACCTCACCTCGGGGCAGGTACTTGTCGACAGGTGCAGCCAGATCGACGTCCCGATGGTTCGCGGGGTCGCAGGGTGGCGCAGCAGCTCGGTGACCACCTTCTCCCGACCTCGCACAACCGCGACCGCCGCACCGGAGGCGCCATCGAGGCCGCGCCGTCGGTTCCGGACGCAGGCGCGAACGTCTCGCGGTAATGGGATGGGACCGGGCCAGGCTCAGCTCCGGCACCGATCACCGTTCCCTCCTTGCTCACCTGCTGGCCCCGGCGAGCCGGGGCGGGCGCTTCGGGAACTCGCGGGGGAGAGCGCGGCAGGCAGCTTGCGCGGACGCACGGCGCCTGGCCCGATGACGAGCGTGTCGCCCGTCGCCACCGGCGCACTCTTGACGTTCGCGTTCCGTTCCGGCCGTCACTGCAGCCCGTGGTTACCCCGCGAGCAACCGGGCGCGCCAACATGGAACGCCGATTCGAGCCCATCCCGTCGGCAGGGTGGTCCAGTGCATCCGCGTGCGGGCTGCACACTTGAGTCCACGACACCGCGGCGGCTTGAAGCTCCATCACCCAAGCCGAGGACCCGAACACGGCTGGAGCGTGAGTCGTCCCCAGTGCGGCAGCCGTTGTCGCCGTGTCGGTAGTGCAGGAGAGGATGAAGGTATGCAGAGATTCGCGGCGAAGGCGGAGCCTGAAGGGGACAAGCTCAGGGGCGGCTACTACACGCCAGACCTGATTGCGCGGTTCGTCGCCGACTGGGTCCTGGCCGCTGGGACCAAGGTTCTCGAGCCCGCTTGCGGCGACGGCGCCATCCTGCGGCACCTGGTTCGCGCCGGAACTAGCCCCCAGGCCATCGAATTGTTCAGCGAGGAGGCCGCGAGAGCGAGCGCGGCCACTGGCGTTAGTGTCGTTGTCTCGGACTTCTTCCGGTGGTTCACACCGGAACGATGGGGCACTTTTGACGGCGTCGCCGGTAATCCTCCCTACATCCGCTTCGGTTCCTGGCAGCACGAGTACCGAGAGCCTGCGCTAGAACTCATGCGCAGCCAAGGGATGCGCCCCTCCAAGCTCACCAACGCCTGGGTTCCGTTTGTTGTTGCCTCCATCATGGCCGCCCGGGAGGGCGGGCGCGTGGGGCTCGTTCTGCCTGCGGAAATCCTTCAGGTTGGCTACGCCGCCCAGTTGCGTGCCTACCTGGTCGACGAGTGCTCAGAGATCACCCTTGTGTCGTTTGAGAAGCTCGTCTTTCCGGGAATCCTCCAGGAGGTCGTACTCCTGCTCGCAACGCGGGGCCCTGGACCGGCCCGCATAAACACGGTCGAGGTTTCAAATGCCCAAGCGCTCTCCGATGTGTCCCTAGGCACGGCTGCGGCACGTGCGCATCTGCATGAAACCGAGAAGTGGACCAAGTATTACCTGGGTCCGGAAGCCATTGAACTGGTACGCCGGCTACGTGCCGATCACCGGATGGCGCCCCTGAGTGCGTATGCCGCCGCGAACGTTGGAGTTGTTACCGGACGGAACTCCTTCTTCTGCTTGACCGCGGATGAGGCAAGGCGGCGCGGCCTCACCGAATGGACGATTCCGTTACTCGCTCGCAGCGTGCAGATGCGGGGTCTGACATACCGCACTGAAGACCTCGCTGTGCAGTCGATCAACGGCGCTCGAACGCACCTGCTCGCGGCACAGCCAAACATGGACTTGACCAAAGCGCCGGCGCTTGCCCGCTATATCGCCGAAGGCGAGGAGCACGGAGTTGACACGGGGTACAAGTGCCGGATTCGCAATGAGTGGTGGGTTGTCCCGTCGATCTCTGTACCTCAAGGGTTTATGCTCCGGCAGGTTTCATCTCATCTGCGGATCGCCGCGAACGACGCGCGAGCCACTAGCACCGACACGGTCCATCGCGTGTTCACAAAGCCCGGGGTCGACATTCATAAACTCTCGGCAGGAGCGTTCAATTCAGTCACGCTGGCGATGTCCGAAGTGATCGGGCGCAGTTACGGCGGCGGCATCCTCGAGATGGAGCCGTCCGAGTGCGGCGAATTGCCCATTCCGGACCCGAGCCTCGTTCCGGAGGGCCTGAGCGCCAAGGTCGACGATCTGACGCGCGAGGGACGATACGACGAAGCGCTCGATCTCGTCGACCAGGCCGTGCTGGTCGAGCAGGTCGGGCTCTCAATAGACGACATCCTCGCCATGCGCAAGGTTTGGGATCGCATGCGCAATAGGCGGATGAGTCGCAGCAAGCGCTAGCTTCAAGAGTCCAAGCGGGGGCGGTCGGGTGCCGGCAAGGGGCGGAAATCTAGCGAATCTGTAGCCAATACGCACCCGCCGCGTCGCGCCCGATTTCGATACTGGTCCCAGTCATATCAATCTGCGCGAAGCGGTCACGGATCGGCCCAAGTGCAAGTTTTGCCGTGTAATTGCTTCTCTGCTGCTCTCGGAAATGGTCGTGGGTCACTTCGAACGGCAGAACGCCGAGATAGGCGCCCAAAACCGTCGTATGCATGCGCACTTGAGCGGCATCCATCATGTGCCCGGTCCGCGTTGGTGTCTGCTGCCACAGCAGTCCGCCGAACAGGTCGTTCCGGAAGAAACTAGTCTGATCGATCTCCCCCCGTCGATCCGCCTGCGTCAGGGCGATAACGCCGCTCTGGTTCCCGCTCTGCTTCCGCTGCGCGTCGGATGCCGGAAGGGTCTTGCTCCACCACTCCACGAAAGGCGGAGGAACAGGAGCGACCCCAACCCCGATGGCTGGAACGCCAGGCGCGGGTGGCGCAAGGGGGACAGCCAACACCTTTGAGATCGCGGGGAGCCGCACCAGCGCGACCAGGGCTGAGCTCAACCGGCTTGCAGTTCCGCCAACTGTGATCCTGGGTGTTTTCCTGGCAGGTCGAGGCGCTCCGAGCACTCCATCAGCAACGAGCTGTGGCAGGTCGGCAGTGGTGCGAATAGAAAAGAAGCCCGGCCGCGGCTCGCGAAACCATCCGTCGATTGCGTCGAGGACGCTGGATAGCGCGATCGGATCGTCACCCTCCGCCGTATCCAGGATGACGCCTGCTTCTACATTCTTACCGCTGATTCCCGAGTACGTCAGGTTTGCGGAACCTACGTATGCGGCCATCGAGCCGTCGGTGCGGACGAAGTGGTACACCTTCGGGTGGAACAACCCGTCAGAGAAGGCCACGACACCGAGCTGCAGGTGCGGACGAGGTGGACCCGCCAACAGAAGCAAGTCCTCGACAGTCTCGTGATCAGTTTCCCCGCCGTTCGAGCCCACCAGGATCGACGTCTTGCCGTCGAGCGTGGAGAGTGCACCAAGGACCTGCTCCAGGTATCCCAACGGCTGGGGCCCCACATAGCCGGATTGGACCCGTAGCTCGGAGATGTCTCCTGAAGCCGTGATGGCTTCTAGCCAATTCCCGACAGCTTCGCGGGGGTCTCGCGACCCTGTGTCGATGTACCGCATGTGCCGGACTCTAGTGCGGCATGTGCCCACAAGGACGCAAACGAAGTCGCGCAACTGGGTGACACGTCGCAGCGTCCACAGCCTGATCGGTGCCTCTGGAGGTCTCACCACTCGGTGAGAACTTTCCTTGCTGACTCAAGCGCGCGGCTCCGCCGCGCGGGTCGGTCTCCAGGGCGGGCCCCGCGCTCCGCTCGCAAGCTCGCTGCGCGCACCCCACCCCTCCGGCCGACCACCGACATGACGAGGGCGGCCCCGGACTGTTCCCGGAACCGCCTCGACCACGACTGCTTCCACTGCCCAGTTGCACCGTCTTGCCCGCCGGCCCTGCACCGACCGCCGAGCATCCGGCCCTCTCCAGCCGCATCAAGGGCGCCTACGGCATCACTGCGTGATGGCTGGCGCCACCCTTGACCCGGGCCTCCGACAGCCCCTTGTGCTCCGCTATCGGCACGACGCCTCGATATGCCCCAGCCGTTGAGAGATCGCCGATTGCTCTCCCCTTTGGCTGCCGACCGCGGCCGAAATCGTGCAACGCATTACACGGCGTGGACCGGTGTCTGACCAAGCCAGCACCAGGATCGTCCGGCGGAACCGACTCCGTACAAGGTGTGCCATTCAAGCCCACCGCTCCCGCCAGCCGAAGGATCCCACCCGCATGATCACGCGGACGTGGGGCCCTTCGTCGTTCCCCCCGGGATCGCGGCGGCTCCCGCCGTCGGCCGACGGCGCGCCGGGTCAGGCCTCGGTCGCGCCGCGGCGTGTCCGGCGCACTGCCAGTGCGTTGAGCCCGGCGCCGACGAGGGCCCACGCGGTGAGCGTGGCGAGGGGCGCGAGCGCGCCGGCGCCGTCGAAGTAGGCCACCGAGCGGACCAGGGCGCCCGTCGCGCCGGGCGGGAGCAGCTGGCCGAAGGCGCCGAGCCCGGCCGGGAGCCAGGCCCCCGTGGTGGCGATGCCCGCGAGCGGGTTTCCGAGGAACATCATGACCATGGCACCCGCCGTGAAGCCCTTGGTGCCCAGGAGCTGCTGGAGCCCGGCGAGGGGGAGTGCGAGGGCGGCGATGCCGAGCGCCATGGCGCCGGCGACGGGTACGAAGACCGAGGTCACGCTGCCGAACCACAGCTGCAGCACGGCCGCGACGACCGTGCCGCCGACGGCGGAGAAGCCGAGGATGCCGGTCAGGCGCCACCGGTGGCGCCCGGCGAACGCCGTGCCGAAGGCGACGACCGGGACGATGCCGCCGAAGACGAGGGGGAAGGCGAGCCCGCCGACACCGATGCCCGTCGGGTCGTCTGCGGGCAGCGGCACCACGTCCGTGACCTCGACGGGCAGGCCGAGGGACGCCGCGACCCCGCCGGCCGTGGCGGACAGCGTGCCCGAGATCGCGGTCGAGCCGGCGCTCGCGACGACGGCGCGCACGCCGTCGGGGGTCACCACGAGGCCCCCGACGACGTCGCGGTCGCGGACCGCGTCGACGAGGTCGTCCTCGGACGCCAGGCTGCGGGTGGTGTAGTCGCCGGGCGCGAGCTGGTCGAGGCCGGCCTGCGCGGCGGTGACCGCGTCTGCCGTGCCGACCAGGCCCAGGGGCAGGTCGCGCGGCCCGCTCTTGAGCGAGGGGAGGATGAACAGGGCGAGAAGGGCGACGAGCACCGCGGCGAGCCCGCCGGTCAGCGTGAGCAACGAGTGCGCGGGGTGTCGCCCCGGCCGGGCGCCCGGGTCGGCGGGCGGGGTGTCGGGCGTGGTGGCGTCCGCGGATGCGGCGGCCGGGGCGGCGATGGTCATGCAGGTCCCAACGTTGCGGAGGATATCTCTCCACTTTACCGGAGACTCAGTCTCCGGTTACGGTGAGACGCCTCACACGACGCCACGGGAGGTCAGCGATGCGGGTCGACGCCGTGCGACGCCGCGAGGCGCTGCTCCGCGAGGCGCGCCGGCTGTTCGCGGAGGTCGGGACCGACGTCGCGCTCGACGTCGTCGCCGAGGCGGCCGGCGTGGGCATCGCGACGCTCTACCGGAACTTCGAGTCGCGCGCGGCGCTGGTCGAGGAGGTCGCGCTGGCGATCCTCCGCGACCTGCGTGACGCGACGACCGCGGCGCGCGCGGAGTTCGCCGACGCCCCGGCCAGGACGTGGGAGGGGTTCGTGCGGAACGTCGTCGCGCTCGATCTCGGCGCGCTGACCTCCGCCATGGCGCAGGACCTCGCCGGGGAGCTCGACGGGCGGATCCTCGCCGCGCAGGACGACACGCTGGCCGCGGTGGAGGCCCTGCTCGGCGATGCGCGCTCCGCCGGACTGGTGCCCGAGGACCTCGGCGCCCTCGAGCTCGTGGTCACGCTCGCGGTCGTCACCCGGCCGCAGCCCGAGGCCGTGCGCCGCGCCGCGCCGGACGCGGCGGACCGGCTCGTCGCCGTCGTGCTGGCGGGCCTGCGGGCGCAGGCGGTCGCCCGGTAGGCGCCCGCACGCGGGGCGGGCGTCCAGTGGGGCGCGCCAGGGGAGTCGTGCCACCCGGCCCGCCCGTCGCTACGGTGGGCGCCCGACCCGTGCAGACAGGAGCCCCGGTGCGCAGCGTTGCCCCCGAGTCGTCCGGCCCGACGAGCCTCGTCGAGCAGCTGGTGCCGCTCCCCCTCGCGGACGGGACGGTCCTGCGCGCCACGGTCCACAGGCCGGCCGGCGACGCCCCGGTGCCGGTCGTGCTCGCCCTGACGCCGTACCCCGTCGACGCCGCGCGCCAGGAGATGGGGGAGCAGGGGCTCGTCGACCGCGGGCTGGCCGTCGTCGTGGTGGCGCTGCGCGGCACGGGCGCCTCCGAGGGGACGTTCGTGCCGTGGGCGGGCCACATCGAGGACGCCCGCGAGGTGCTCGAGTGGTGCGCCACTCGGCCGTGGGCGACGGGCGCCGTCGTCGGCTGGGGGCGGTCCTACCTGGCGCAGACGCTCCTGTACCTCGCGTCGGCCGGGCACCCGGCGCTGCGCGCGATGCACCTCGCGGTGTGCCCGGGCGACCCGGTCGACGTCGCCTACCGGGGCGGCGCGCTCCTGCTCGGCTCGTCGCTGAACTGGGCGGCGGCGATGACGCGCGGCGCGCTGGCGCGCGCCGCCGCGCGGGGTGAGGACGTCGCCGCCGAGGCGGCGCAGTGGGAGACGCTCGTCGACGACCTCGC
>NZ_JACEXH010000332.1:0-1107 GCF_014525465.1 Actinotalea sp. JY-7885
CGGCGCGGCCACCGTCGACACCGGTCTGGCGGCCGCCGCCCAGCTGCTCGTCGTCGCAGCCCTGACGGGGGCGACCGTCGCGACCGCCGCCCGCTGGGGCGCGACGCGCCGTGCCCGCGACGAGGCCGCCGACCACGCCCTGATCCTGCTCGTCGTCCTCGCCGGCGCGGCGCTCGTGTGCGCCGGCGTCGTGCTCATGGGCCTGCCCCCGGTGCTCGCGGCCGCCGTGCTGCTCGGTGCCGTGCCGCTCGTGCTGCGTGCCCTGCCGAGCATGTCCGTCGACGTCCCGGACGAGCAGCTGGTCGACGTCGCCCGCGTCGCATCGTCCGCCGTGGGCGTCCGCACGCCCGAGCCCGAGCCGCTCGGCGCCGTGAACCACCGCATGGTCCAGCGCACCGTGCACAGCGCCGAGCGCCGGCGCGACGTCGGCACGGTCGTGGTCTCGCTCGTCCCGCCGCTGACCGCCCCCCTCGTGCTGGCGAGCGCGGAGCAGGGCGGCCTGACCGGGTGGGCCTCCCTGGTCGCGGTGCTGCTCGTCGCGCTGTCGCTCGGCCTGCAGCCGCGCACGACGCGTGGCGCCGTCGTGCGCTGGGCGCCGCGGGTGTCCGCGGGCGTGCTGCTCGTCGAGCTGGGGCTGCTGGGCGCGGCGGTGGGAGGCCCGGTCGCGCTCGTCGCCACGGGGACCGCGGTGGGCGTGGGTCTCGGGGTGGCCGCCCTGAGCCTGTCCTTCGGGCGCGGGTGGCGCTCGGTCGGGTTCTCCCGGCTGGCCGACGGTCTCGAGGGCCTCTCGACCACGCTCGCCCTGCCGGTCAGCCTGGTCGGCGCGGGGGCCGTCGAGGTGCTCCGGTTGATCACGTCCGCCTGACGCCCCGTTGCTACGCTGACGCCCGACCCGACGCACGTGGAGGTGAGCCCGACCGTGGAGACCACCTGCCCCACGTGCCACGCCGCCGTCGCACCCGGCAGCTCCTTCTGCACCCGGTGCGGCTCCGTCCTCGGCGTCCGGGAGATCGCGCCCGACGTCGGCGGCGGCCAGCAGTGGGGCGGCGCGCCGCGACGCGACCGCCGCGCACGCGGCGCCGCGGGTACCACGCCGCCGCCGCCGGC
>NZ_JACEXH010000333.1:0-1083 GCF_014525465.1 Actinotalea sp. JY-7885
GGCCCGCGGCGGGCAGCGCCCGGAGACGGACGGCACCGTCCGCCGCCTGGTGCAGCTCCCACGCCGCGACGCCGTGGCCCTGGAGCACCTGCGTCGCGTCGACGGACGGCCGCCAGGTGCCGTCGCGGTGGCGGTAGCGCACCGGGGCGCGGCCCTCGAGGCCGTGGATCTCCACGGTGCCGTCGGGCCGGCGGCGCAGGGCGCCCTGGTCGCCGGTGCGGTAGCGCAGCAGCGGCAGGTAGAGGTTCTCGTCGGTGGTCACGGTCAGCTCCCCCGGCACGCCGTCGGCGCACGGCGCACCGTCCGGGTCGAGCGCCTCGACCCACACGTGCCGCGGCAGGACGACGAACGGACCGTCGTCCCGGCGCGTGGCGACGGCCCCCGTCTCGCGCAGCCCGTAGAGGTCGATCAGCGGCGCGTCCCACGTGTCGGCCACCAGCCGCCGGACCGCGGGCGTCAGGTGCGCCGCCCCGCTGACGAGCGCGACGGGGTGCAGGTCGAGCCCCGCGCGCGCGAGCTCGACCAGCCGCAGGAGCGGCAGCGGCGAGGAGCTGAGGACCTGCGGGTCCCAGGCCGCGAGGAACCGCTCCCGGTCGCCCGGCCGACGCCAGGCGCCGTCGTCGAGGTTGACCCGGGCCATTACCGGGACGGGCTCGCCGTCCTCGCGCGGGAAGGCCGTCATCGCGGACGGGTACGTGAACGCGGCCCGCTGGTCGACGACGTTCGCGAGGCCGAGCCGGTCCACCGCGGGGCGCCAGTCGACGCCCGCCTCCGCCAGGAGGCGGTGGATCAGGACGACGTCCCCGGCGACGAAGAGCGGGTGCAGCGGGATCCGCAGCGCGGCGCCCGTCGAGCCGGAGCTCGTGCCCTCCAGGACGCGGTCGAGCGGGACGTCGAGCGGCACGAAGTCGGCGATCCGCCGCCGCAGGTCCTCGCGGTCGACGGGGGCGAGGTCGCGCAGCGGGGTGGTCGGGCCCGAGCGGCCGGCGCGCGCGAGCCGGCGGTACCGCGGCACCTGCTCGTGCGCCCGTGCGACCAGCGCGCTCACCCAGGCGGGCGGGGCGGCGTCGGGCGCCGTCGCCT
>NZ_JACEXH010000334.1:0-937 GCF_014525465.1 Actinotalea sp. JY-7885
GTCGTCGTCGCGGGGGACCTGCGCGACCTGCGGCAGACCGGGGCCCGGGCGGCGGCGACCACCTGGCCGGAGGCGGCCGCGCGCCCCGGGGCCGTCGTCGTCCCCGCGGTGATCAGCGAGAGCGCGGCCGCGCGCTGGGGCAGCGGGCCGGGTGGCCGCCTCGTCCTGGGTGTCGGCGACGTGTCCGTCGACCTGGTGGTGACCGACGTCGTGCCGCGCGTGCCGACGTCGCGGTCCGGCGACCAGGTGGCGGTGGACCACACGTCCCTGGTACGCCGTCTCGCGGTGCTGGGGCGCGAGGACCTGGACCCGACGCACTGGTGGGTGGACGTCCCGGCCGCGCAGGTGGACCACTACCTCGCCGGCCTGCCCGACGACGCGGCCGGCGTCCCGCTCGGCGAGAGCGGGCGGAGCGTCGCAGGGCTGACGCGCGACCTGCGGGAGGGACCGCTGCACGTCACGCTGCCCCTCGCGCTGCGGCTCGTCACGCTCGCGGCGGCCCTGGTGGCCCTCCTCGGCTACGCGGTGCACACGACGATGACGCTCCGCTCGCGCGACGTCGAGCTGGCCCAGCTGCGCGCGGTCGGGCTGCAGCGCTCGCGCCTGGTCGGCGTCGTGACCGTGGAGGCGCTGGTGGTGTGCGGCCTCGGCGGGGTGGTGGGCGTCGCGGTCGGGCTCCTCGTCGCCCGCGTGGTCGGACCGCTGGTCGCCGTCGCGCCCGACGGGAGCGCGCCGGTGCCGTCCGTGGTCGTCGACGTGCCGTGGGGGGACGTCGGGCTCGTGCTCGCCCTCGTGGCGGCGGCCGCCGCGGTGACGGCCGTGGGTGCGGCGACCCGGCAGCGGACCGCCGACCCGGGCGCCATCCTGCGATCGGCGTCGCGGTGATCGGGCGCCGTCGGCCGCGCCGGCCGGTCCTCACCTCGACGCCCGGGAGGGC
>NZ_JACEXH010000335.1:0-919 GCF_014525465.1 Actinotalea sp. JY-7885
CGCGCGCAGCCAGGCGCCCGTGACCTCGCCGTTGGTGCGCCACGGCGTCCCCGCCAGCCTCGTCCGCGCCGCCGCACGGGCCCGCGCCACCCGCGCCGCGACGGCGACGGTGGGCTCCGGGTCACCGGCGCCGTGGCGGTCGGCCCGCGTCACCGGCAGGACCTCGAGCTGGAGGTCCACCCGGTCCAGCAGCGGACCGGACAGGCGGGCGAAGTAGCGGCGGCGCTGGAGCGCCGTGCACTCGCACGACAGCCCCTTGCCGACCGATCGGCCGCACGGGCACGCGTTGGCGGCCAGGACCAGCTGGAAGCGGGCCGGGAAGCGCGCGCTGCCTCCCGAGCGGTGGATCACGAGCTCGCCGTCCTCGAGCGGCTGGCGCAGCGTCTGCAGCACCCGGGTCGAGAACTCCGGCGCCTCGTCCATGAACAGGACCCCGCGGTGCGCCCGCGACGCCGCCCCCGGCCGTGGCAGTCCGGAGCCGCCGCCGACCACCGCCGCCGGCGTCGCGGTGTGGTGGGGGTTCTCGAACGGTGGCCGGCGCAGCAGCCCGTCCTGGGGCCGGAAGGTGCCCGCGACCGAGTGCACCGCTGTGACCTCGACCGCCTCCTGCTCGTCGAGGTCCGGCAGCAGGCCCGGGAGCCGCTCGGCCAGCATCGTCTTGCCGGCGCCGGGCGGGCCGACCATGAGCAGGTGGTGCCCGCCGGCCGCGGCCACCTCGAGCGCCCACCGCGCGGTGCGCTGCCCGACGACGTCCACCAGGTCCGGTGCCGCCCGGCCCCGCGGCGGCGCGGTCTCGGCGAGCGCGGGCTCGACGTCCGGGAGCTCGTCGAGCTCGGCGCCGTGGGCGACCGCGACCTCGGCCAGCGACGCCGCCGACCAGACCTCCGCGCCGGGCACGAGCCGGGCCTCCTCCGCGTTC
>NZ_JACEXH010000336.1:0-912 GCF_014525465.1 Actinotalea sp. JY-7885
AGCCCGGCGGCGGCGTCGCCCGGCTGCCGCCCGCCTCTGGCCGGGCTCATGCGGATCCGTCCGCGCCCGACGCGACCCCGGCCCGGGGCGTCGGGCGCTCCGGCCCGGCCTCCCCGACCCAGCGGCCGCGCAGGCCGACGAGGACCGCGACGCAGACCGCGAGCAGCAGGAGGCTGAGCGCGACGGCGGCGTCCGGGTCGCGGTCGAGCGCCGCGTAGACCGTGAGGGGGAGCGTCTGTGTGCGCCCCGGGAAGCTGCCGGCGAAGGTCACCGTGGCGCCGAACTCCCCGAGGGCCCGCGCCCAGGTCAGCACCGCACCCGCGGCGACCGAGGGTGCGACGAGGGGCAGCGTCACGCGGCGCAGCACGGTCAGCCGGGACGCCCCGAGCGAGGCTGCGGCCTCCTCGAACCGGCGGTCGGAGGCCCGGAGGGCGCCCTCCACGGTCACGACGAGGAACGGCATGGCGACGAACGTCTGCGCGACCACGACGGCGGCGGGCGTGAACGGCAGCGTGATCCCGACGGCGTCGAGCCACCCGCCCACCAGGCCTCGTCGCCCGAGCACCGTCAGCAGGGCGACGCCCCCGACCACGGGCGGGAGGACCAGGGGCAGGGTGACGACCGCCCGCACCAGGCGGCGCGCGGGCAGCCGGCCGCGCGCGAGCAACCACGCGAGCGGCACCCCGAAGAGCACGCAGACGAGCGTCGAGACCGTCGCCGTCCACAGCGACAGGCCGAGCGCCTGCCGGACGGCGGGCTCGCCGAGCACGCGTCCCAGGTCGTCCCACGGCGCGCGCGCGGCGAGGCCGACGAGGGGAAGGGCGAGGAAGCCGATGGCGAGCGCGGCGGGGACCACCGCGGCCGGCGGCAGTGCGCGTCCCGGCGGCGTGCGAGGCGGGGCGGCGCGGCCCG
>NZ_JACEXH010000337.1:0-908 GCF_014525465.1 Actinotalea sp. JY-7885
CCCGCCGCCGGGGGCCGCCCGACCGGGCGCCCCGCCCGCGAGGACCGCACGACGTCGTCGCGCCCGTCGCGCCCCGGTGGCGCCTCGGGGCGCGGGTCCAAGCCCGCACCCACCGCCGAGATCGTCGCCGGGCGGAACTCGGTCGTGGAGGCCCTGCGCGCGGGCGTGCCCTGCACCGGGGTCTGGGTGGGCCACCGGATCGACGCCGACGAGCGCGTGCGCGAGATCCTCAAGATCACCAACGACCGCAACCTGCCGCTCCTGGAGGTCACCAAGCCAGAGCTCGACCGCCTCACGGACGGGCTCGTCCACCAGGGCGTCGCGATCCAGGTCCCCGCGTACCAGTACTCCGGGCTCGAGACCCTGCTCGCGCGCGCGGAGCGCGCCCAGGAGCCGGCGCTCATCGTCGCGCTCGACGGCGTGACCGACCCTCGCAACCTGGGCGCGGTGCTGCGGTCCGCCGGCGCCTTCGGCGCCCACGGCGTCGTGGTCCCCGAGCGGCGCGCGGCCGGCGTGACGGCGTCGGCCTGGAAGGTGTCCGCGGGAGCGGCCGCCCGCGTGCCCGTCTCGCGCGTCACCAACCTGGTCCGTGCGCTGACCGAGCTGCGCGACGCCGGCTGCTTCGTCGTCGGTCTCGACGCGGGCGGCACCATGGCCGTCGGCGACCTCGAGCTCGCGACCGGACCGGTGGTGCTCGTCGTCGGCTCGGAGGGCAAGGGCCTCGGGCGTCTGGTGCGCGAGACCTGCGACGTCGTCGCGTCGATCCCGATCCGCAGCGCGGTGGAGTCCCTCAACGCCGGTGTCGCTGCGGGCATCAGCCTCTACGAGGTGGCCCGGCTGCGCGCGCGCGACGCCGGCTGAGGCCCGGCGGGGCCGGTCGCCGGCCCCGCCCGCCGCGCGTCCGGCCG
>NZ_JACEXH010000338.1:0-898 GCF_014525465.1 Actinotalea sp. JY-7885
GCCAGCGTGCTCGCGCCCGCGGCGAGCCGGTCGGCGCCGGCCGCCAGCTCCGCGGCGCCGCTCGCGGTCTGCTGCGCGCCCGTCGCGAGCTCGGCCGTGCCCGTGACGAGCTCCACCGTGCCCTGGGACAGGCGGGCGGCGCCCGACTCGAGCTCCTGCGCGCCCTGCACGGCGCTCGAGAGGTTGGTGTGGATCGAGGCGAAGCCCCGCAGGAAGGTGTCGGCGGCCTCGGTGCCGACCTCCTCCGCGATGGAGTCCCGGACCTTGCCCACGATCGTGTCCGCGATCGTCGTCGCGAGGTAGTTGTTGGCGTCGTTGGTCAGGAGGGTCAGGCTCGCCTGCTGCGGCTGGAAGCGCGCCGACGAGACGAGGTCCTGCGAGAACGTGGGGCCGATGATCAGGGCGGAGTCGAAGCGGCCCGACCGGACGCCGGCCTCCGCGTCGGACTGCGAGGTCCGCACCCACCCGAAGCCGCCGTCGCCGTCGAGCAGGCGCGAGGCGACGCGCTCGCCGTAGTCGACCTCGCGCGAGGTGCCGTCGGTCGCGTTCTCGCTGGTGGCGCCGCGGTCCAGGACGACGAGCGCCGCCGGCACCGTCTCGAGACGACCGTAGGGGTCCTCGTTGGCGAAGAGGTACAGGCCGGAGTAGAGCGAGGGGATGATCATCATCGCCAGCACGGCCAGGCGTGGCAGCGTCCCCGCCCACACGCGGCGGAGCTCCGACATCGCCAGGTGGACGGCGGTCACCCTTCCCGTCCGTCCCGCGTCGCGCGCCCTGCGCGTCGACGGCGGCGCGGCGCCGGCTCCGGCTCGTCGGCGGCGTCGAGCAGCTGGGTCGGGTCCGTGCTCTCGGGCGCACCGGTGCGCGGTCGCGCGGGCGCGGCGGGCGGCGTCGTGCG
>NZ_JACEXH010000339.1:0-878 GCF_014525465.1 Actinotalea sp. JY-7885
CGCCTGGCGGCCCGGTGGGCGGTCGACGAGGGCGCCGCCGCCGGGGTGCCCGACCTCGTGGCGCTCGCGGACCTGTGCGGGAGCCCGTCCCCCGCGGGGGTGGCGGCGACCTGGCGCGGGGTGGCTGCCGCCTCCCCGCTGCGGTCCCTGACCGCGCCGCTGGGGGTCGACGCGGCGGGGGCGTTCGACGTGGACCTGCTCGCGCACGGCCCGCACGCGCTCGTCGCCGGCACCACTGGCTCGGGCAAGTCGGAGCTGCTCCAGGCCTGGGTCCTGGGCCTCGCGCTGCGGTACCCGCCGACGCACCTGGCCATGGTGCTCGTGGACTTCAAGGCGGGTGCGGCCCTCGTGGCGTGCGCGGGCCTGCCGCACGTCGTGGGCATGGTCACCGACCTCGATGCCGGGACCGCCGCGCGGGCGCTGTCCGGACTGCGCTCGGAGATGCGCCGCCGCAAGGCCGCGTTCGCGAGCGCGGGCGTCGCTGACCTGGAGGACCTGCGCGCCCGTGGCGCCGCGCCGCCCCGCCTGCTCGTCGTCGTGGACGAGTTCCGCGCGCTCGCCGACGACCTGCCCGACTTCGTGCCCGGCCTGGTGGACCTCGCCGCGCAGGGTCGCTCCCTGGGGCTGCACCTCGTCCTGGCCACGCAGCGTCCGGCCGGCGCGGTCACGGCGCAGATGCGCGCCAACCTCGCGCTGCGCCTGTGCCTGCGGGTCACGGACGCGGCCGACTCCCAGGACGTCGTCGAGGTCCCCGACGCGGCGGCGATCGCCGTCGGGACGCCCGGACGCGCGCTGGTGCGACGCGCCGGCGCGGTCGTGCCGGTCCAGACGGCGTGGGCGGCCCACCCGGCCGGCGCCTGGCAGGCGCCCGCCCGACC
>NZ_JACEXH010000340.1:0-837 GCF_014525465.1 Actinotalea sp. JY-7885
TCGCCGCCGCCGTCCGCTACGCCGCGTGGCGCGCGCGGGACCACGGCCACCCGCTGGACCCGCCGGGCGTGGACCGCTCCGCCGCGCGTCGCCTGGTCGCCGACGCCCTCGCGGGGGCCCGCACAGAGCCGGGCCGGCCCGTCGACGAGGACGAGGACGCCGCGGTGGTCCTCGACCCGGACCGCACGAGCGAGCTCCTGGGGCACTACGGGGTCACGCTGTGGCGGACCGAGCGGGTGGCGGACGCCGACGAGGCCGTCGCCGCCGCCGAGCGCCTCGGGTGGCCGGTGGTGCTCAAGAGCACGGCCCCGCACCTGCGGCACCGGATCGACCTCGGCGGGGTCCGGCTCGGGCTCACGGGCCCCGACGCGCTGCGCGAGGCGTTCGACCAGATGCGGACCGGGCTGGGTCCCCTCGCCGCCGGCAGCCCCTTCGAGGTGCAGCGGATGGCACGCAGCGGCGCCGCGTGCGTGATCCGCTCGTCCGAGGACCCGCGCTTCGGCCCCGTCGTCTCGTTCGGCCTCGCGGGTGACGCGGTCGACCTGCTCGGCGACCTGTCGCACGCCGTCGCGCCGCTGACCGATGTCGACGTGGAGGAGATGGTGCGCAGCGTGCGCGCCGCGCCGCGGCTCTTCGGCTACCGCGGGCTCCCGGCGCTCGACGTCGCGGCGCTCGTGGACGTGCTCGGGCGGGTCGCCGTGCTCGCGGACGACCTGCCGGAGGTCCGCAGCGTCGAGCTGCACCCCGTGCTGGTGTCCCAGGACGGCGCGGCCGTGCTCGCGGCCCGCGTCGAGGTCGGCCGGGCCGGCCGCGCCGACGCCGGGCGCCGCGCCCTGC
>NZ_JACEXH010000341.1:0-833 GCF_014525465.1 Actinotalea sp. JY-7885
TCGCGCCGCCACCCGCCGCACCGCCGCCCGTCGCGCCGCCGCCCCCGGTGGAGCCGGCGCCGGAGGCCGTGCCGTCGGTCGGCGAGTAGGCGCCCGTCCGGCCGCCGCCGGATTGCGGGCCGTCCCGGGGCGTGATTGCGTCGGAGCAGCACGCAGGACGAGCCGGCGAGAGGTGGACATGAGCGAGGACGTCAGCACCCCCATCCCGGACGAGCCCGGTCAGGACCCCGACGCGCCGGTCCAGGACCCCGTCAACGACGGCTACGGGTTCTCCGACAGCCCGACCTCGGGCTTCGACCTCGGCAACGAGGACCCGGCGATCTCGAGCACGCGCGAGGAGGTCGCGCCGGGCGAGCGCCAGGGCGACGCCCGCACCGAGCCGGATGCCGGCACGGCACCGGACGCGTCCCCGGTCGTCTAGCGCCCCCGGTCGTCGCGCCTCAGGCCGTGTAGCGCATCGCCCCCGGCCACACGCCGGGCTCGGCCGCGCCGTAGTCGCGCCGTTCGAGGACGCTGCCGTCGACGTCGTGCACGGAGTGCTCGCACGCCAGCTCGATCGCGATGGCGCGGCCCTCGGCGACGGCCGTCGTGCGGCTCGTCCACGGTGTGCCCTGCTGCAGGCCGTCCACCATGTTGCGCCAGGTGTAGGCCTCGTAGACGGTGTGTACCTGGACCACGGTTCCCCCCGGGGTACGGGAGCATCGTTGCTCGTCCGCCATCATCGCGCGGCGGGCGACGTCCTGCCAGTGGGCGAGGGCCCCGGCATCCGTCAGCGGGACCGCCCGCGCCCCGTGCCGCCGCGCGCCCCCGGCCGCCCGCCGCGACCGGACCCG
>NZ_JACEXH010000034.1:0-21630 GCF_014525465.1 Actinotalea sp. JY-7885
GGGGCGCCGCGCCAGCCGCTGCGCGTCCCCGAGGGCGCCCGCCCGCGCTTCCAGCAGGACGCGCCCGCCGCCGTCCGCCGCCCCGAGGACGACGGCGACGACGCCAGCCCGGACGACCCCGACCTGCTCTCCACCGGGCTGGTCGGCGCCCCGTTGGTGGCGCAGATGCTCGGCGGCACGGTGGTCGACGAGATCATCGAGGACTCCCGCTAGCCGCACAGACCCAGGTGCGACCCGCCGCACCGCGCCGCGCGCCCTGGCGACGTCGCACCGCCGTCGCGTCACGCCGCGCGGCGACCTCGCGCTGCCGTCGCGTCGCCCGCTTCGACGGAGGGTTGCACCCGCTCCGCGGCCACAACCCTCCGTTCCCGTTCGTGCGCCGGTGCCCGCGATGCCGGTGCTCGTCGCGCGCGCCGCGTCCGCCGGGGCGGAGGGTTGTGGCCGGCCCGCGGGCAGAACCCTCCGCGTCCCTGGCTGCGTGCCTGCGTGCCCGTGGTGTCTCCCGTGCGCGGCGTCGGCGCCGGGTCGGTGCCGACCACGTAGGCTGGCCGGGTGTACGAGGGTGCGGTCCAGGATCTGATCGACGAGCTCGGGCGACTGCCCGGGGTCGGTCCCAAGAGCGCCCAGCGCATCGCGTTCCACCTCCTCGCGGCGGACCCCGCCGACGTGCGGCGTCTCGCCGACGCCCTGACCGAGGTCAAGGCGCGCGTCCGCTTCTGCAGCGTCTGCGGCAACGTGTCGCAGGAGGAGCTGTGCCGCGTCTGCCGCGACCCGCGCCGCTCCACGGCGGTCATCTGCGTCGTGGAGGAGCCGAAGGACGTCGTGGCGATCGAGCGCACGCGCGAGTTCCGCGGTCGGTACCACGTGCTCGGCGGCGCGATCAACCCGATCGACAACGTCGGCCCGGACGACCTGCGCATCAAGGAGCTCATGTCGCGCCTCGCCGACGGCACGGTCACCGAGGTGATCCTCGCGACCGACCCGAACGTCGAGGGCGAGGCCACCTCGACCTATCTCGCGCGCCTCCTGGTCCCCATGGGGCTGCGGGTCACGCGTCTCGCCTCCGGGCTGCCGGTCGGGGGCGACCTGGAGTACGCCGATGAGGTCACGCTCGGGCGTGCCTTCGAAGGACGGAGGCAGATCAGTGCCTGACATCCCCATGATCCCGCGACCGAGGCAGGACGAGCCCGCCGACGTGCCTGCCGGCGCCCCGGCCGACCTGCGCGAGGTCGCGCACTCGATGGCCTCGGAGTCGCGCAGCTTCCTGACGACCGTCACCGAGGTGGGCGCGAACGCCAACCCCGACGCCGCCATCGCCCTGCTGCTGCTCGCCGTGTCCGACGTGCTGGCGGCGGGCGCGCGCCTGGGCGCGATGGTCGACGTCGTCCCGGTCGAGCGCTTCGAGCCGGACCTGGGTCCGGACCCCGACCTCGACCCGCTGCGCGCCGCGCTCGAGAACGTCCTCGACGGGATCGACGACTACGCCGAGGTCGATGACCCGGTGCTGGGAGGCGACGTCGTCACGTCGTCCGTCTCCGGCGACCTCATGCTCATCGCGGGGTCGCTCGCCCAGGGCCTGCGGCACCACGCCGCGGGCCGCGTGACCGAGGCCCTGTGGTGGTGGCAGTACTCGTACCTGTCCAACTGGGGCGAGCGCGCGTCCGCCGTCCTGCGCGTCCTGCAGACGGTCCTCGCGCACCTGCGCCTGGACGTCGACGACGACGTCGCCGCCGAGGCGGAGTTCCAGGCCCTGCACCCCTGAGGGCAGGGCTGGTCACATCCCGCCGCCCGCGGCCGGGAGCAGCGGCACCAGCGCGTCCCAGCGCGCGATCTCGCAGCCGTCGGTGAGCGAGAACCGCGCGCTGACCGGCGCCCCGTCGACCGTGCCCTCCACCGTGGCGACCTGCGGTCCGCCCCACTGCTGCGTGCACATGACGTCCGGCGGCGTCTCGGCGAGGCCGGCGGTGCCCACGGCCGCCAGGGCCGCGCAGGCGCCCTCGGGGTCGGGGTGGTCGCCGCCCGCCGGGTCGCACGTCAGGGTGAGGGTGGTCGTCGCGCCCGAGCCGGTCTCGTCCACCGTCACGGTGAGCGAGGCCGCGCCGACGGCGGCCGGCGTGGGGTCGCCCGACGGCGTGGGGGTCGCCGGTGCCGTCGCGCCCGGCGTGGGCGTCGGCTCGGGATCGCCCGCGTCGGCGCAGCCGACGAGGCCCAGCGCGGCGGCGGCGGCGAGGCAGGTCAGCAGGCGCGTCCTCATGCCCCCCATCCTCCCCCCACCGCCGCGGCCCACGCCTCGGACACCCGGATGTCCGAGGCGTGGGCCGACCTATCATTCGAGGGTCGGATCCCGTGCGTGATCCGGTCGCACCCCGTCTCGACCTCCCGGAGCTCCACCGTGGCCCTGATCGTGCAGAAGTACGGCGGGTCGTCCGTCTCGGACGCCGCCGCGATCAAGCGCGTCGCGAAGCGGATCACCGAGGCGAAGCGCGCCGGCGACGACGTCGTCGTCGTCGTCTCGGCGATGGGTGACACGACGGACGAGCTCATCGACCTCGCGAACGAGATCACGCCGCTGCCGCCGTCGCGCGAGATGGACATCCTGCTCACCGCCGGGGAGCGGATCTCGATGTCGCTGCTCGCGATGGCGATCGCCAACCTCGGCGTGCAGGCGCAGTCGTTCACGGGTCAGCAGGCCGGTGTCATCACCGACGCCGCGCACGGGCGCGCGCGGATCGTGGACGTCAAGGCCAACCGCATCCGCCAGGCGCTCGACGCGGGCAACGTCGCGATCGTCGCGGGCTTCCAGGGCGTCACCGAGAGCACGAACGACGTCACGACGCTGGGCCGCGGCGGCTCGGACACGACCGCCGTCGCCATCGCCGCGGCCGTGGGCGCCGACGTCTGCGAGATCTACACCGACGTCGACGGCGTCTTCACCGCCGACCCCCGCATCGTGCCGACGGCACGCAAGCTCGAGCGGGTCACCTACGAGGAGATGCTCGACCTGGCGGCGAGCGGGGCCAAGGTGCTCATGCTCCGCTGCGTCGAGTACGCCCGCCGGAACAAGGTGACCATCCACGTGCGTTCCTCGTTCTCGGGGCGCGAGGGCACGTTGGTGACCGACCAGCCCGTCGAGGGAGAGGGACCCATGGAGCAGCCGATCATCTCGGGTGTCGCGCACGACCGCAGCGAGGCCAAGGTCACGGTGGTCGGCGTCCCCGACGTGCCCGGCACCGCCGCGCGGATCTTCGAGATCGTCGCCGGCGCCGAGGTCAACATCGACATGATCGTGCAGAACGTGTCGGCGGCGTCCACCGGCCTGACGGACATCTCCTTCACGCTCCCGGCGAGCGACGGACAGCGCGCGACGGCGGCGCTGAGCGCCGCGCAGGACCAGATCGGGTTCGCCTCGCTCCAGTACGACGACACGATCGGCAAGCTCTCGCTCGTGGGCGCCGGGATGCGGTCGCACCCGGGCGTCTCCGCCAAGCTCTTCGGGGCGCTGCGCGACGCCGGCATCAACATCGAGATGATCTCGACGTCCGAGATCCGCGTCTCGGTCGTGACGCGCGCCGACCAGCTCGACGACGCCGTGCGCGCCGTCCACACCGCTTTCGACCTCGACTCCGCCGACGGCGAGGCCGTCGTGTACGGGGGGACCGGACGATGACCACGAACCAGACCAGCACCACCGCACCCGGCCTCCGGGTCGCCGTCGTCGGCGCGACCGGGCAGGTCGGCGCCGTGATGCGCCGCCTGCTGGACGAGCGCGACTTCCCGCTCGCCTCCATCCGCTTCTTCGCCTCGGCGCGCTCGGCCGGCACGACGCTGCCGTGGCGCGGCACCGAGGTGGTCGTCGAGGACACGGCCACGGCCGACCTGTCCGGCATCGACGTCGCGCTGTTCTCCGCGGGCGGGGCGACGTCGAAGGAGCACGCGCCGCGCTTCGCGGCCGCCGGTGCCCTCGTGATCGACAACTCGTCCGCGTGGCGCCGCGACCCGGAGGTCCCGCTCGTCGTGAGCGAGGTCAACCCGGACGCGGTCGACCGCGCGGTCAAGGGCATCATCGCGAACCCCAACTGCACCACGATGGCCGCGATGCCGGTCCTCAAGCCGCTGCACGACGAGGCGGGGCTCGTGCGCCTCGTCGTCTCGACCTACCAGGCGGTCTCGGGCGGCGGCCTCAAGGGCGTCGCCGAGCTCGAGACCCAGGTCCGCGCGCTCGAGGGCGCCGACATCGCGGCCCTGACGCACGACGGCGGCGCTGTCGCCTTCCCGGAGCCCGGGATCTACGCGCGGCCCATCGCCTTCAACGTCCTGCCGATGGCGGGCGCCCTCGTCGACGACGGCTCGTTCGAGACCGACGAGGAGCAGAAGCTCCGCAACGAGAGCCGCAAGATCCTCGACCTGCCCGAGCTGCGCGTCGCGGGCACCTGCGTGCGGGTGCCGGTCTTCACCGGTCACTCGCTGTCGATCAACGCCGAGTTCGAGCGGCCCCTGTCCGTCGAGCGCGCGACCGAGCTGCTCGCGGCGGCCCCGGGCGTCGAGCTGAGCGACATCCCGACGCCGCTGCAGGCCGCCGGCCGGGACCCGAGCTTCGTCGGGCGCATCCGGGCGGACCAGAGCGCGCCGGAGGGGCGCGGGCTGGCGCTCTTCGTCAGCAACGACAACCTGCGCAAGGGCGCGGCGCTCAACGCGGTGCAGATCGCGGAGCTCGTCGCGGCGAAGCGGCTCGCCACGGCCTGACGGCCCGGCCCGGCGTCCCGGCCGGGCGGTCTCAGCTGCCCAGGCGCAGCAGGAACAGCAGGAGCAGGGCCCCCATCGTCGCGAGCGCGACGCCGTAGGTCGTCGTCGCGCTGCCCGGGCCGAGCGTCACGTCGTGCGGGCGCTGCGGGTTGACGTAGACCGTGACCGCGTCGCCGACGGTCAGGCCCCGCAGGCCGTAGATCGGTCCGGCCGAGAGGCGGGCGGACAGGGTCTCGCCGTGCGGGGACGGGTACTCGACGGTGACGCGGGGCGGCTGCGTCATCCACGACCGGTCCACCACCCGCCCGGGCACGGGCACGCGGCGCGACGCGAGCGCGGACCGCACCATGAGCAGCCCTCCGACGAGGAGTCCCAGCGCGATCAGCCCGAGGGGCGAGAAGAGGAAGAAGCTCACGCGCGGACCTTACTGGCCGCGCGCCCTGAGGGAAGCCCGCGCAGGGCGCCGGGGCGCACGACGGGATCCGTCCTTGCGCCCCGGTCGGTTCCGTGGTTCATTACTCCTGTAATGAACCACCCAAGCGGCGGGAGGACGTGACCGTGTTCGACGGACGCGACCCGATCTACCTCCAGATCGCCGACCAGATCCGGGGCGACATCCTCGACGGCACCCTCCGGGAGGAGGAGCAGGTCATGTCCACGACGCAGTACGCGACCACGTTCCGCATCAACCCCGCGACCGCCGCCAAGGCGTTCACCGAGCTGGTCGACGAGGGAGTGCTCTACAAGCGCCGCGGTGTCGGCATGTTCGTCGCACCGGACGCGCGCGCCCGCCTCCTGGCGGGGCGGCGCGAGCGGTTCTTCGCCGACGTCGTCGAGCCCGTCGCGGCTGAGGCGCGGCGCCTCGAGATCCCGGTGGAGGACGTCGTCGCCCACCTCCGGGCCCTCGCCGCCGACCCCGTCCCCGCGAGCCCGTCCCCGACCACCGAGCAGGAGACCCGATGAGCTTCGGAGTCGAGGTCCGTGACCTCACCGTCCGCTACCGCCGCACCACGGCGATCGACGGCGTGAGCCTGACGCTCGAGCCCGGCCGCATCCACGGCCTGCTCGGCCGCAACGGCTCGGGCAAGACGTCGCTGCTGTCCGTGCTCGCCGCGTTCCGTCCCGCCACGAGCGGCACCGTCCTGGTCGACGGCGAGGACCCGTTCGAGAACGCCCGCATCATGGCCGGCACCTGCCTCGTCCGCGAGAGCGGCGACCACATGGACGAGAAGGCGCGGACGTCGCTCCAGATCGCCGAGGCCGTGCGCCCGACGTGGGACGGCGAGCTCGCCGGACGCCTCGCCGAGCGGCTCCAGGTCCCCCTGGACCGCAAGCCGGGCGAGATGTCGCGCGGGCAGCGCTCCGCGCTCGGCGTCGTCGTCGGGATCGCGTCGCGCGCACCGCTGACCATGCTCGACGAGTCCTACCTCGGGCTCGACGCGCCGTCGCGCTACGCCTTCTACGACGAGCTGCTCGCCGACTACGCCGCCCACCCGCGCACGATCGTCGTCTCGAGCCACCTCATCGAGGAGGTCGAGCGCCTCTTCGAGAGCGTCGTCGTCCTCGACCGGGGGCGCGTCCTGCTCGCCGACGACGCGGACGCCCTCCGGGCGCGGGGGGCGACCCTGACCGGCCCGGCCGACGTCGTCGACGCGTTCCTCGACGGGCGCAGCGTCCTCGAGCGCCGGACCCTGGGCCGCACCGCCGCGGTGACCGTCGACGGCGGGCTCGACGCGGACGCACGACGTCGCGCGCGCGAGCTCGGCCTCGAGGTCGGGCCCGTCCCGCTGCAGGACCTGTTCGTCCACCTCACGACGTCCGGGGAGCGCCGATGAGCGCCGTCGCGCCGTCCTGGTCCCTCACCGGCCCGGCCGCCCGCGCGACGCGCCTGTGCCTGCGCAGCCAGCTCGCCGTCTGGGGCTGGTTCTGGTTCACGCTCGTGGTCGTCGGGATCGGCGTCGCCGCCGCGGCCCTGCGCTTCGACGTGCTCGAGCTGAGCGCGTGGGGCTACCTCAGCACCGCGACCCGGTGGTTCGCCTTCGCGATGCTGGTCTTCGTCACGGCGGGCGCCGCCGGTCCCTTCGTCGCCAACGGCCTGACGCGCCGCGCGTTCGTCCGGGTCCTCGCCGCCGTCCTCGTCGTGACAGCCGCCGCCTTCGCCGTCCTGTGGACGGCCGGCCACGCGGTCGAGACGGCGGTGTTCCGCTCGCGCGGCTGGCCCACGGCGGTCGAGGGTCACCTCTACGCGGACGGGGCGCAGCTCGGTCTCGTCGCGCTCGAGGCGCTGCTGGCCATGCTCGCCTACGGCGCGTCCGGCGCGCTCGTCGGCGCCGGCTACTACCGCGGCGGCGGCTGGTCGGGGACGCTCGCGCTGCCCCTGACCCTGCTGCCGGTCGCCGTCGCCCAGCTGCTGCTCTCGGGCGGCTGGAGCCTGGGTTCCCTCGAGCTCGCTGCCGGCGTCGCCGTGCCGCTGCGCGCGCTCGGAGCCCTCCTGGCAGCCGTGCTCGGCCTCGTCGCCGTGCACCTCGTCCTGCGCCGCGTGCCTCTGCGCCGGCCGACCACCTGAGGAGGAAGAGATGACCACCGTCGCGCTGTCCCGCTCGCGGAGCGGGTCCCGGGTGCTGCGCGCGAGCGCACAGCTCCTGCGTCGTCACGCGGTCGCCTGGGCCTGGTACTGGGTGCTCCTCGCGGCCGTGGTCGTCGTCATGGCGCGCACGCCGCTGCGGGTCGAGGTCGACGCCGCGGGCATGTGGAGCACCGTCGACTCCGCGCCCCGCTGGTTCGCGTTCGCCATGCTGCTCTCCCTGGTGCCCTCGGGCCTCGCCGCGCACGTCGCGAACGGGCTGACCCGCCGCGCCTTCGCCGACGTGCTCGTCGCCGTCGCCGTGGTCACCGCCCTGGCCGGCGGCGTCGCCTGGGCCGTGGGGGCCGCCGTCGAGGCGGCCGTCACGGACACGACGGGCAGGCCCGTGCTCCCGCTCATCCTCGAGGCCGCCGCGCACCTCGCCGCCTACGGCGCGGCCGGGACCCTGGTGGGGGCCGTGTACTACCGCGCCGGCGCGTGGTGGGGCACCCTCACGCTGCCCCTCACCGTCGGCCCGGCCGTCGCGGCCGAGACCTGGGTCGCGTCCGGGTGGCAGGGCGAGGTCGGGGCGGCGCTGGGCTGGCCCTCGCTCACGGGTCCCGCCACCACCCTGCTGCCGGTCGGGGTCGCCGCGCTGCTCCTCCTCGCCACGCGGATGGTCCTGAGCCGTGCCGCGATCCACCGTCCGGGGAGCTAGGCGCCCGGCCCTTCCCACCCGTCCGAACCACGCCCTCCGACAACCGCACCGCCGACCCCCGGGAGACACCGTGCACACACAGCCCGACCAGTCCGAGCCCGCACCGGCCGTCGCCGACCCGGAACCCGCGCACGACGTCGTCGTGCAGGTCGAGCACCTGCGCAAGACCTACCGCGACAAGGTCGCCGTCGCCGACGTCTCGTTGACCGTCCGCCGGGGCGAGATCCTCGGCATCCTGGGCCGCAACGGCGCCGGGAAGACCACGACCGTCGAGTGCCTCGCCGGCCTGCGGACCCCCGACGCCGGCACCATCCGCGTGCTCGGCCTCGACCCGACCCGCGACGGTCCCGAGCTGCGCCAGCGGCTCGCCCTGCAGCTGCAGGAGAGCGAGCTCCCGGCCAAGATCCGGGTGCGCGAGGCGGTCGAGCTCTACGCGTCCTTCTACGCGGACCCGGCCGACCCGGCCGAGCTGCTGCGCGACCTCGGCCTCGCCGACAAGGCGGAGGCGCAGTTCGCCAAGCTCTCCGGCGGCCAGCGGCAGCGACTCTCGGTCGCGCTGGCGCTCGTCGGGAACCCGGAGGTCGCGATCCTCGACGAGCTGACCACCGGGCTCGACCCACAGGCGCGGCGGGACACCTGGTCCGTCATCGAGCGCATCCGCGACCGCGGCGTGACCATCCTGCTGGTCACCCACCTCATGGAGGAGGCCGAGCGGCTCTGCGACCGGATCGTCGTCATCGACGACGGACGGGTCGTGGCGACGGGCACGCCCGCCGAGCTCGCGACGGCCGCCGCGGCCGACGTCGTCCTGCGGTTCCGGGTCGTCGGCGACGTGGTGGGTGGCCTGGGGGCCGCCGGGGCCACCGTGACCGGCCCCGGCGTCGACGGGCGCTACGAGGTCCGGGGCGGCGAGCACGTGGTCCAGGACGTGCTCGTGGCCGTCGACCGCGCGGGCGCCCGGGCCGTGGACCTGCAGCTCGAGCGCGGGTCCCTCGAGGACGCCTTCGTGTCCCTCACCAGCAGGTCCACCACGTCCCAGCCGGAGGTCTGACATGTCCGCCACCGCCACCGCCACCGCCACCGCTCCCGCCGTCCTGGCACGGCTCACGGCCGTCGAGGCGCGACTGCTGCTCCGCGACCGCGGCACCGCCTTCTTCGGGCTCCTGTTCCCGGGCGTGCTCCTGACCGTGCTCGGGCTCGTGATGCCCTGGGCCGACGAGCCCGTGGACGCGACCGACCCCGTGCTGAGCCAGGTCACCACGATCACCGCCTACGCACCGATCGTGCTCTCCCTGGCGATCGGCACCGCCGCGCTGTCGACCTTCCCGACGGTGCTCGGCACCTACCGCGACAAGGGGGTGCTGCGCCGCCTGTCGACGACGCCCCTGCCCCCGTCACGGGTGCTCGTCGCCCAGCTGCTCGTCGCCCTCGGGTCGATCGTGGTCGCGGGCGTCCTCGCCGTCGTGCTCGGGGCGGTCGTGCTCGGCATCGCGATGCCGTCGCAGCCGCTCGTGCTGCTCGCCGCGTTCGTGCTCGGCGCGACGTCGGCGCTCGCCCTCGGCTGCCTCATCGCGGCCCGGGCGCGCACCGCCGGCGCGGCGACCGCGGCCGGCATGGTCGCCTGGGTCGCGTCCATGTTCTTGGCGGGCGTCTGGCTCCCGCTGCCGCTCATGCCCGACGTCGTCGCGACGATCAGCGCGTGGACGCCCGTCGGGGCCGTCTCGCAGGCCATGGCGACGGCTTGGTACGGGACGGGCGTGCCGGCCCAGGAGCTGCTGGCGATGGCCGGCTGGACGGCCGTGTGCGTGCCGCTGGCGGCGAGGTTCTTCCGCTGGTCCTGAGCCCGGGCCGTCCGCTCAGCGGGCGAACCACGGGTCGGGTGCGGCGCCCTCGGCCCGGGCCGCGATGTACGCCAGCGTCCGGTCGATGCGCTCGCGCGAGCTGGGCGTCAGCGGCTCGGGCAGCGCGCCGGGGGCGAACCACCCGACCTCGAGGGACTCGTCGTCGGCCACGTGCGCCTCACCGGCCACGGGCCGGCACCAGAAGCACGTGTCGAGGTACTGCGCCTCGTCGCCGTTGGGGTAGCGGACCCGCTCGCTCACGGACACCGCGGTGAGCGCGACGACCTCGACGTCCACGCCCGTCTCCTCGCGCGCCTCGCGCACGATCGCGACGCCGGGCTCCTCGCCGGGCTCGAGGATGCCCGAGACGACGGCCCAGGCGCCGGTGTCCGCCCGGCGGCCCAGGAGCAGGTGCCCGCGCTCGTCCACGACCACCCCGGAGACGCCCGGCAGCCACAGCATGTCGGTGCCGATGCGGGCACGCAGGTCGGCGACGAAGTCGGGGATCGGCATGCGGGCGACTGTAGCCCGGGGACGACGAAGGCCCCCGGGCGGCGTCTCCGCCGGCCCGGGGGCCTTCGTGCACTGTCGGGGTGACAGGATTTGAACCTGCGCCCTCTTCGTCCCGAACGAAGCGCGCTACCAAGCTGCGCCACACCCCGTGGAGCCTGACAAGGATAGCCCAGCCCGAGGGTGCCGGTGAACCGCGTCCCGCTCAGCGGGTCGCGGCGGTCAAGGTGAGCAGGCTCGCCTCCGGACGGCACGCGAACCGCACGGGCGCGTAGGGCGAGGTCCCCAGGCCGGCGCAGACGTGGAGCCACGTCGAGTCCGCGCCGTCGGGCTCGTCCGGCCGCGCGCCCGGCCAGCCGTGCAGCCCTTTGGCCCGGCCGCGGTCCAGGTCGCAGTTCGTCACCAGCGCGCCGAGGAACGGCACGCACAGCTGGCCGCCGTGCGTGTGGCCCGCCAGGACGACGTCGGCGCCGTCGGCGTGCATCGCGTCCAGGACCCGGCGGTACGGCGCGTGCGTCACCGCCAGCCGCAGGTCGACGGGCGAGTGGTGGCTCCGGGTGACGGCGGGGAAGTGGTCGCGGTCCAGGTGCGGGTCGTCCACGCCGACCAGGCTCACGCGGCGACCCGCGACGTCGACGACGTCGCGCCGGTTGGTCAGGTCCTTCCAGCCGGCGTCACGCAGCGCGTCGGCGAGCGCGTCCGCGGGCAGGGCCACGTGGTCCCGCCGCAGGCTCCCGCGGGCGTCGCGGCGCAGGTACCGCGCCGGGTTCTTCGGCACGGGCGCGTAGTAGTCGTTCGAGCCCATGACGAATGCGCCGGGCAGGGCCATGAGCGGCTCGAGCGCGTGCAGCAGCGGGGCCAGCGCGTCGACGTGCGCCATGTTGTCGCCCGTGTCGACGACCAGGTCGGGCTCGAGCGTCGCCAGCGACCGTACCCAGGCGATCTTCCGCTCCTGGCTCGGCACGAGGTGCAGGTCGGAGATGTGCAGCACCCGCAGGTCCGCCGCGCCAGCGGGGAGCACCGGCAGCGTGAACCGGCGCAGCGTGTACCAGTGGGCCTCGGCGGCGGCCCACGCGAGCGCGCCGACGCCGAGCGCGCCGACGACCCCGGCCGTGCGGAGCATCCGGCTCATCCGCGCACGCCGGAGGAGGCCGCGACGCGGTGCAGCAGGGGGGAGCCGCCCACGGCGTCAGCCGTCGCCGTCGCGGTCGTTCTCCTCACCGCCACCACCGGGCGGTGGAGCCACCGCGGCCGGGTCGGGTCCCTGAGAGATCTGGATGGTGACGACGGAACCGCGGGTGGCCGTGCTGCCGCCCCCGGGCGAGGTGCCCGCAGCGGTGCCCGGTGCGTACTGCGAGAACACGGGGGTGGGATCGACCTGCGGCCGGAAGCCCGCGCCGGTGACCTGCGACTGCGCCTGCTCGGGCGTCATGCCGCCGACGTCGGGCACGCGCACCTGCACGCCCTCGACCTGCTGCCGGCTGGCCTCGGCGAAGGGGACGGCCGGGACGCCGTCGAGCGCCCGGGTCATGAACCGTGACCACGTCGGCGCCGCGATGGTCGAGCCGTACGCGTTGCGGACCCACTTGCCGTTGATCGTCATCCGCTGCACGGGACGCATGGTGTCGGGGAAGCCGACCCACACGGCCGACGCGAGCTGCGGCGTGTACCCGACGAACCAGGTGTACTCGTTGTGCGAGGTGGTCCCCGTCTTGCCCGCCGAGGGTCGCCCGGGAGGCGGCGTGACGTCCTTGGCGGTGCCGCCCCAGACGCCGCTGAGCGCGAAGTTGATCGCCGCGGCGATCTCCGGCGAGATCGCCTGCCGGCAGTTGGGCTGGGGCACGGGCAGCGAGACGCCGTTGGTGTCCACGATGCTCGTGATCGCGATCGGCTCGCAGAACACGCCGTTCGCGGCGAAGGCGGCGAACGCCGAGGCCATGGTCAGCGGCGCGATCTCGGTGGACCCGAGGACGTTGGACGGCACGACGTCGACCGGGTCGCCGTTGGCCTTGTGGACTCCGAGGTCGGCGGCGGTGTCGAAGATGCCGCACAGGTCGAGCTCGCTCGCCATCCGGATGTACCCGGAGTTCACGGACCCGCGCGTCGCCTGCAGCACGCTCATGACGCCGCCGGGGCCCTCGGCGTTGCCGAACCTGTACGGGGGCTGCCCGTTGAAGACGGCACCGCACGACGGCGAGTTGAACTCGCGCATCGGGTACTCGAGCTTCCGCGCGTCGATCGTCTCGTTGAGGCTGTGCCCCTCCTTGAGCCACTGCACGAGCGTGAAGGGCTTGAACGTCGACCCGGGGTGGAACCCGCCCGAGGAGCCGTAGGCCTTGTCCGTGTTGTAGTTGACCGCCGTCTCGCCCGGGCCGACGACCTGGGCGCTGTTGAAGATGCGGTTCTGCGCCATCGCCACGACCTTGCCCGTGCCGGGCTCGACGACGGAGATCGCCGACGCGACGCCGGACGGGTCGAGCACGGGGATGCCGTTCTTGACCTCCTCGTCCGCGGCCTGCTGGAGGCTCGGCACGAGGGTGGTGTTGATCGTCAGGCCGCCGTTGAGGAGCAGCCGCTGCCGGTCGGCCGGCGTCTCGCCGAAGGCCGGGTCGTTAGCGATGATCTTCGTGACGTAGTCGCAGAAGTACCCGGCGTTGAAGACGGCGTTCGCCTCGACGCACCCGAGCTTGGAGCTGCTGACCACGAGCGTGTCGGTGAGCGGGGTCGCCACCCCGGCGTCGTGCTCCTCCGCGGTGATGTAGCCCTCGCGCAGCATGAGGTCGAGCACGAGGTTGCGGCGGCTCTGCGCGGCCTCGGGGTTGCGCACGGGGTCGTAGTCGCTCGGCGCCTTGGTGACGCCGGCGATCGTCGCGGCCTGGAGGTAGTTGAGGTTGGCGGCCGAGGTCGAGAAGAAGTGCTGGGCGGCGGCCTCGACGCCGTACACGGACAGCCCGAACTGGGAGATGTTGAGGTAGGCCTCGAGGATCTCGTCCTTGGTCATGCGCTCCTCGAGCGAGAGCGCGGTCTTGGCCTCCTGGAGCTTGCGCGCGTAGCCCGGTATGCCTTCCGTCTCGCGCGCGGCCTCGATCGCCGCCAGGCGCTCCTCCTCCGTGTCCGCCGTGAGGGCGGCCTGGATCAGCGCGTTCTTGACGTACTGCTGGGTGAGCGTCGAGCCGCCCTCGAGCTCGTCGCTCGTGAGGTTCTTCATCAGCGCTCGGGTCATGCCCTGCAGGTCGACCCCGCCGTGCTGGTAGAACCGCCGGTCCTCGGTCGCGACGACGGCGTTGCGCATGTGGACCGAGATCTGGTCGAGCGGCACCACGATGCGGTTCTCGCTGTAGAAGGTGGCCAGCACCGTGCCGTCGGCCGCGTGGATGACCGACTTCTCGGAGAGGGTCACCTGCTCGAGGTCGGCCGGGACCTCGTCGAACAGCCGCACACCGGTGTCGGTCAGGGTGCTCGTGGTCGCGACGGCGGGCATGACGAGGCCCGCCGACAGCAGCCCGCCCACGGTGGCCATGAGCAGGAACGCGAGGAGGAGGCCGAGGGCCTGGAGCACGTTGACCTGCCGGCCCCGAGGCCGAGCGGACGCAGAGGACACCATGCTGCACACACTACGGGAGGCCGTCGCGTCGACCCGGGTGTCGCGGGCGCCCCGGTGTGAAGGCTTCGTGGACGCCGGTACGGTGCACGCATGGCCACCACGTGGGAGTACGCGACCGTTCCCCTGATCGTCCACGCCACCAAGGCGATCCTCGACCAGTGGGGCGCGGACGGCTGGGAGCTCGTCCAGGTCGTCACGGGCCCGGACGGCAACGGCCTGGTCGCGTACCTCAAGCGCCCGACCGGCGGCGACGCGTGAGCGAGCACGGGGGCGTCGGCCGCCGGCTCGCGGAGCTCGGCCTGAGCCTGCCCGCCGTCGCGGCCCCGGTGGCTGCGTACGTGCCGGCGGTGCGCAGCGGGTCGCTCGTCTGGACCGCGGGCCAGCTCCCGTTCGTGGACGGCGCGCTGCCGGTCACCGGCAAGGTGGGCGAGGGCGAGGGGCTCGTGCCGCCGGCGCGCGCGGCCGAGCTCGCGCGGACCGCGGCGCTCAACGCCCTCGCGGCCGTCGCGGAGCAGGCGGGCAGCCTCGACCGCGTGCGTCGCGTCGTCAAGGTCGTGGGCTTCGTGGCGAGCGACCCGGCCTTCACGGGGCAGCCGGCCGTGGTGAACGGCGCGAGCGAGCTGCTGGGGCAGGTCTTCGGCGAGGCGGGCAAGCACGCCCGCAGCGCCGTGGGCGTGGCCGTCCTGCCGCTGGACTCGCCCGTCGAGATCGAGCTGGTCGTCGAGCTCGCCTGACCGCAGAGCTCGCTTGCCGCAGAGCGGCCGGTCCGTCAGCGCGCCCGGCGCTCGAGCCGGTCGATGTCGAGCAGCACGATGGCCCGGCCCTCGCGCCGCACCCAGCCGCGGGCGGCGAAGTCCGCGAGCGCCTTGTTGACCGTCTCGCGCGACGCCCCGACGAGCTGCGCGAGCTCCTCCTGCGTCAGGTCGTGGGCGACCCGCAGGCCGTCGGTGACCTCCTCGCCGAACCGCGTGGACAGGTCCAGCAGCGCCTTCGCGACGCGTCCGGGCACGTCGGAGAAGACGAGGTCCGCGAGCGCCTCGTTCGTCCGGCGCAGCCGGCGGGCGAGCGCCTCGAGCAGGTGCTTGGCGACCGCGGGGTAGCGCTCGAGCCACGTGATGAGCTCGGCGTGGCTGAGCTCGTACAGCGTCGCGTCCGCCACGGCCGTCGCCGTCGCCGTGCGGGGGCCGGGGTCGAACAGCGAGAGCTCGCCGAACATCTCGCCCGGTCCGAGGATCGAGAGCAGGTTCTCGCGGCCGTCGTTCGACCGGCGACCGAGCTTCACCTTGCCGGTGCCGATGACGTACAGGCGGTCGCCGGGCTCGCCCTCATGGAAGACCGCGTGCCCGCGCAGCAGGCGCAGGGGCGTCATGGAGGCGTACAGGGCCTGCGCCGCGTCCTTGTCGATCGCGGCGAACAGGGGGGCCGAGAGCACCACGTCGTCGTCCACAGTCCCTCGTTCCACGTTGCCGTTCACCAGCGTCGCTCGCCGAGCGACATCCTCATCCTGCCTCACCCGGAAGGGGTCAGCGAGCGTCGGGTGCCATCGCGTCGGCGAGGCAGGCCTGGCGGGCCGTCGTCTCGAGTGCCGCGTCGAGCGCCGCGCCGTACGCGGCGAGCCGCTGGTCGAGGTGGCGCAGGTGCTCGAGGAGGGCCACCGGGTCCTGGTCCCGCGGCGTGGCCACGGTGACCGCGCGCACGAGCTCCTGCGGCGCGGGCAGCGCCATCTGGGCCTCGGGCAGCAGGTCCCAGGTCATCGCACCGACGTGGTCCGGGGGTGCGAGTGCGGCGACCGCGAGGTCGAGGCGGGCGCGGACGAGCCGGCGCCACCGGGCGAGCTGGGCGCGTTCGGTGCGCAGGGCCGCTCGCGTCGAGCGTGAGCCGACCGTCGACGGGATCGTCCACTCACCGGACACGTGCCCTGCCATGCCGTCCTCCTCCCGCGGCCGCCGCGGGCCGATACCCATCGATCGTCCGTCGGCCGGATGATCTTGAGGCGTTCCCGGACGGTTTCACCCCTTCGGGCGTCGTCGGGCGTGCGTAGGGTGTCGCCATGGCCGAGCCGACCCCGCTGGGGCTCACCCGCCGCGCGCGGCGGGTCAACCGCCTGCTCGCCGAGCGGTACCCGACGGCGCGGTGCGAGCTCGACTTCCGCACGCCGCTCGAGCTGCTGGTGGCGACGGTGCTCTCGGCCCAGACGACCGACGTGCGCGTGAACCAGGTCACCCCCGTCCTGTTCGCCCGCTACCCGGACGCCGCGGCGCTCGCGTCCGCGGACCGCGGCGACCTCGAGGAGATCCTGCGGCCGACGGGGTTCTTCCGCGCCAAGGCGGCGTCGGTCACGGGGCTCGCGCAGGCCCTGGTCGAGCGGTACGACGGCGAGGTCCCGGCGCGGATGGCGGACCTCGTCACCCTGCCCGGCGTCGGCCGCAAGACGGCGAACGTCGTGCTCGGCAACGCCTTCGGGATCCCCGGCCTGCCGGTGGACACGCACGTGGGGCGCGTCGTGCGGCGCCTGGGTCTGACCGCCGACGAGGACCCGGTGGTCGTCGAGGCCCAGCTCTGCGCCATGATCGAGAAGCGCGAGTGGACGATGTTCTCCCACCGCGTCATCTTCCACGGCCGGCGCACGTGCCACGCGCGTCGGCCGGCGTGCGGTGCGTGCCCGCTGGCACGCCTGTGCCCGTCCTACGGGATCGGGGAGACCGATCCCGCGCGCGCCGCGGCGCTGGTCAAGGACCCCGACCTGGCCCCCGCGGAGCCGACCGGGGCGTGAGCCCGTCTCAGGCCGTGGGCGCGGGCAGCGAGCCGAGCCAGTCGACCAGCAGCTCGGTGGTGCGCTCCGGCGCCTCCTCGGCGAGGAAGTGGCCGGCGCCCGGCACCGTCTCGAACCGGTAGGGCCGCCCCGCCTCGCCGCGCGCCGCGCGGACGGGCAGGCACCGGTCGGCCGTGCCGTGCACCTGCAGGACGGGCACCGGGACCGGCTCGCGTACCGCCGCGAGGTAGCGCTGACCGTCCATGCGCGGCGTGGACCGCACGAGCCAGCGCAGCGTCTCCATCGCGGAGTGCGCTGCGAACGGCACCTGCATCGCGAGCCGGTAGGTCCGCGCGACGTCGGGCGTGAGCCAGCCGGGAGCGCCCCACTCGGTCAGCACGCGCTCGGTGAGGTCGCCGCGCGCCATCGACTGCTCCGGGAACCACGGCAGCTGGAAGAAGGCGAGGCGCCGGGCGGCCGTGGACCGCAGCATCGCCACGGCGAGGGCGGGGGAGTGCATCCGCGCCGGGTGTGGCGCGGAGAACGCACCGACCGCGCGCGTCAGGTCGGGGTGCAGGGCGGGCATGGACCAGGCGACGGCGCCGCCCACGCCCTGGCCGACGACGACCGCTTCCTGGGCGCCCAGCGAGCGGATGACGCCCGCCACGTCGCGGGCGAGCGTGGGCACGTCGTAGCCGAGCGGCGGCTTGTCCGAGGCGCCGGTGCCGCGCAGGTCCATGGCGGCGACCCGGTAGCCGGCGTCGGCGAGCGCGGGGATCTGGTGCCGCCACGCCCACCACGTCTGCGGGAACCCGTGCAGGAGCACGACGAGGGGGGCGGGTGCGTCCGCCCCGGCCGCGGGACCGGCCTCGGCGACGTGGAACCGGGCGCCGTTGGCGGCGACGAACTGGTGCCGCCAGGGGCCATCCAGGAGCACGACGGACTGATCGGTCACGCGCGCCAACCTATCCCCGCCCGTCCCGGCACCGGTACGGGCGGGCGCCTCACCCGGCGAGGTGCTGGTCGTCGGGTGCGCCGGCGGTCAGCTCCGCGGCGTCCGCCGCGAGCCCGCCCGCCGCGGCGCCGCCGTCGCGGTCCGCGCCGCGCCGGTGGGGCGGGTCGAAGCGGTAGCCCACGTTGCGGACGGTGCCGATGAGCTGCTCGTGCTCGGGACCGAGCTTGGCGCGCAGCCGCCGGACGTGGACGTCGACGGTGCGCGTGCCGCCGAAGTAGTCGTAGCCCCACACCTCCTGGAGCAGCTGCGCGCGCGTGAAGACGCGGCCCGGGTGCTGGGCGAGGTACTTGAGGAGCTCGAACTCCTTGTAGGTGAGGTCGAGCGGCCGGCCCCGGACGCGTGCGGTGTAGCCGCCCGCGTCGATGGTCAGGTCGCCCGAGGAGATCTCCTCGACGTCCTCGACCGGGTTGGCCGCACCGGAGCGCTCGATGACGAGCCGCAGGCGGGCCTCGACCTCGGCGGGCGACGCGTCCTCGAGGAGGATGTCGGCCGCGCCCCACTCGCCCGTGACGACCGTCAGGCCGCCCTCCGTGAGCACGAGGACGAGCGGCACCGTGAGGCCGGTGGCGCGCAGCAGCCGGCACGTCGAGCGTGCCGTCGCGAGGTCCCGGCGGGCGTCGAGGAGCAGGACGTCGGCGTCGGGCGCGTCCAGGAGCGCGGACGGCTCGACCGGCAGCACGCGGACGCGGTGGGAGAGTAGGCCAAGGGCCGGGAGCACCTGGACGGAGCCCCCAGCACTGGGTGTCAGGAGCAGCAGGTCTGCCACCGCCGGTCACCTCCTGCGGACGAGGTGGCATCACGGTACAGCCGCGGCGGTGGGTGCGGTGCCACGACAACGCCAGGCGGACGATCTGCGAGACTCTGGCCGTGCTCTCGGCCCCGGACCCCACGATCTGATGGACCTCTCGACCCGTACGGTGCTCACCGCTGCCGTCGCCGCGATCGTCGGCGGGGCGGCCGTCGTGGGCGGCCCGGCGCTGGTCGCCGGGGCCGGTCTCCTGGCCCTCGTGCTGGCCGTCGGCTGGCCCGTGCTGCTGGACCTGCCGTCGCGGCTGGGCAGCGGGGTCGTCATCGCGCTCGGCGGGGCGGGCGGCGTCGTGGCGGTGACCGCGACGCAGGGCGCGCCCGTGCTGCGGGCGCTGCCGATCGTCATCGCGCTCGCGGTCCTGCTGGCGTTCGCCAACGAGCTCGCGCGGCAGGACGGGCGCACGCGCCTCGTCGAGTCGGTCACCGGGACCGTCGCGGGCGTGCTGGTCGCCTCGGCCGCCGCGGGCTGGGTCGCGGCGGGCCGGACGCCGGGCGGCGCGTCCCTGGTGGTCAGCGGCGCGTTCGCGCTCGCCGTCGGCGCGGCCGTCTCTGCCGTCCACCTCGGGGGCTGGACGGCTGCCGCGGTGACCACGACCGCCGCGGTCATCGCGGGCGGTGCGGTCGGTGCCGTCATGCCGGGCACCGACATCGTCTCCGGAGGGGTGCTGGGGCTCGCGACGGGGATCCTCGTCGCGTCCCTGCACGTGCTGTTCGACCGGCACCCCGTGCTCAGCAAGCGGTGGGCCGCGCTCGCCACGATCGTGCTGCCCGTCTCGGTCAGCGGGATCCTGGTCTACGTCGTCGGCCGCGTCCTGCTGGGCTGAGCCGGTCCGGGCGCGGCCTCAGTAGACCAGCGCCTGCGCCCCCGGCCGCAGCGACTCCTCCACGAACGTCGCGGCGCCCGCGACGCGGACACCGGGCACGACGTCGTCCGGGCCGATGCCGCGGCGCGCGGCGCACTGCGTGCAGACGGTCACCGTGCCCGCCGCGAGGACCACGTCGAGCAGGTCGCCCAGCGGGGTCGCGTGCTCGAGCGCGACGTCGGACGTGCGCCCGGGCAGCGCGAGCCACGCCGCCTCCCCGGTGAGCCACAGGCTCACGTCCGCGCCGGCCGCGACCGCCGCCGCCGCGACCGTGAAGGCCTGGTTGCACGCCTCCGGGCGGTCCGCGCCGGAGGTCGTCTTGACCACGAGCGACCGCGCGGCCGCGCGAGGTGGGGGAGTCGGCGTCGTCATGCGGGCAGCGTAGGCGCGGCGCCCCGGCCGGGCGCTTAGGATCGGGGCATGGTGGCCCTCGAGATCTTCTTCATCGGCCTGCTGGTCGCGTCAGCGCTGACGATCGGCTGGTTCGCCTTCTACGTGGTCTACAAGCTCTTCAAGGGCCAGCGCTGACGTGTCCTTCGTCCTGCCCGAGGGGCTCGCTCCCGAGGTCTACCCGCTCGCCTGGCTCGTCGGCCGGTGGCGCGGGGAGGGCGTCGTCGTCTACCCGAACATCCCCGAGACGCCGGTCGTCCAGGAGGTCGTCGTCGACCACGACGGCGGCCCGTACCTGCGGTGGACGAGCACCCTGCGCCTGGGGGCCACGGAGGGTGAGCCGGAGGGGCGCGTCTGGGGGACCGAGTCGGGCTTCTGGCGCGTCCCGGCCGACAGGCCCGAGGGGATCCCGGAGGACCGCCACCCGGTGGAGCTGCTGCTCGTCGACCCGGCCGGCCACCTGACGCTGTACTTCGGCATGGTGGGCAACGGTCGGATCGACCTCGCGAGCGACCTCATCGCGCGCACGCAGGACGCGGCCGAGATCTCGCGCGCGACCCGGCTGTACGGCCTCGTCCACGGCGAGCTCATGTGGACGTGGGACCTCGAGGCGTTCGGCCAGCCGCTGCAGTCGTACGCGTCGGCGCGCCTGGTGCGGCAGTGACCGCCTGGCGCAGCCCGCTCCTCGCGCGACCGGGTGCGGTCGAGGGCGCCGGGCCGGACGCCGGCGTGGCCTGGCACTACGGCGACCCGACGGCGGAGCAGCGCGCGCTCGCCCACGGCGGCGCCGTCGTGGACCTCTCCCACCTGGGCGTGGTCACGGTGACGGGGCCCGACCGCCTCACGTGGCTGCACTCGATCACCTCCCAGGATCTCGCCGCGCTCGCGCCCCGCACGTCGACCGAGACGCTGGTCCTGAGCCCCCACGGCCACGTCGAGCACGCGGCGGGCGTGGTGGACGACGGCACGACGACGTGGCTGCTGACCGAGAGCGCGCCCGCCCTCGCGGCATGGCTCGACTCGATGCGGTTCATGATGCGGGTCGAGGTCGCGGACGTCACCGACCGCTGGGCGGCCCTGGGCGAGCCCGTCGACGCCGAGGGCGGCGAGGCCGAGCCCGTCACCTGGCGCGACCCGTGGCCGCGGACCCTCGCGGGCGGCACGCGCTACGGCCCGCCCGACGCCGAGCACCCGGGCGCCGAGCGTCCCTGGCGCGTGGTGCTCGTGCTGCGCGACGGCCTCGAGACGGCCGTCGGGGCGCGCGAGGCCGCGGGCTGGCGTCTCGCCGGCACCTGGGCGTCGGAGGCGGCGCGCGTCGCCGCGTGGCGCCCCCGGGCCGCGACCGACGTCGACCACCGGACCATCCCGCACGAGCTCGACTGGCTGCGCACCGCCGTGCACCTGCACAAGGGCTGCTACCGGGGGCAGGAGACCGTGGCGCGCGTGCACAACCTCGGCCGCCCACCGCGCCGGCTCGTCATGCTGCACCTGGACGGATCCGGTCACCTGCTGCCCGTGGCGGGCGCCGAGGTGAGCGCCGACGGCCGCGCGGCCGGGGCGGTCACGTCCGTCGCCCGGCACCACGAGCTCGGCCCGATCGCGCTCGCCGTCGTGAAGCGCAGCGTGGACCAGGACGCCACGCTGACCGTCGCGTGCGAGGGCGGCGACGTCGCGGCCGGGCAGGAGGTCGTCGTCCCGGGCGACGGGGTCTCGGTGGACCGGCCGGCCCCCCGCGCGCCCGTCGCCCGCGGGCTCTCGCCCCGCACCCCCTGAGCCCCGGCGCCGCGACGACCGTGGGGACGCGCTCGTGACCTCGGCCCGCGT
>NZ_JACEXH010000342.1:0-812 GCF_014525465.1 Actinotalea sp. JY-7885
AGCAGGACACCCACCAAGAACGCCGACAAATGGCATCGACTTTTGGCACGCTGTTGAGTTCTCAAGGAACAGACGCACATCCCTCAAGGCCGTTTCCGACCCATCCGGAGGCAACTTCTCAATCTTATGCTCCTGGGCGCTGGTGTCAAATCCGCTGGACCGACTCCAATGCACAGGCAACCCCGTCCGAGGCGCGGTGAAGCGCCTCAATCTGAAGGGGGTTGGCACCCTGGGACCGGCCTGCAGATCTCTCCGCTGTCCGTGCCTCCCGTTCGGGTGCATGGCAACGTTACACGGGTTGGGCCGGCACTCCAACTCGCGCCGCTGTGGCCTGGGACACGCAGCTCGACGCGCGCCGATCGCCCGGCGCCGCCGGGCGCTGCGGCCCTCGCGCGGGGCTAGGGGCGCCCGCGCCAGCTGGGCGTCAGACGCGAGTGCGGCGCGGGTTGCTGACGCTCGTCCACACGTCCTGTTCCGCGACGACGACGTCCGTGGTCTCTGTCTCGTGCATGGCACACCTCTTCCTCGGTGACTCGATCTCTCGATGTCGAGACATCTTCGCCTGCTCCTAGCGCCTTGCGCACCCCCAGGGAGCGATCGCTTGCTGGCGAGCCGTTGCCGATATATCGTGAGCGTGTCAACGAAAGGACATCATCATGAGGAACCACAACCACATCGGCCCGCGTGGCGGGGCAGAGGTCCGCTTCCGCTTCCAGCCGCCGGCGTTCGAGGACGGCGCCGGCGACCACCGGAGCGGTGGCGGCGAGCGCCGCGGCCACCACGGCGGCCGGGGCCCGGGCGGCTTCGGCGGG
>NZ_JACEXH010000343.1:0-811 GCF_014525465.1 Actinotalea sp. JY-7885
CGCTCCGCCTCCGCCCGCGCGCGCTCGGCCGTCCTGCGCTCCGCGTCGGCGTCGCGGCGGCGGCGCGCGCGCTCGGCCCAGCGGCGGACCTCAGCCTCGACGTCGCGCAGCGGCGTCACCACCGGCGGTCCGCCGAGCAGCTGGCGCCGGGCCGCGACGATCCGTGCGTTGAACTCCGCGACCGCCGCGCGCACCTGGTCCGGACCGGCCAGGCGGTCGAGGCGCTGGTCGAGGACGGCGTCGTCCGTGCGGAGCTGGAGCGCCTCGGGCAGCACGCCCGTGATGCGCTCGCGCTCGACGAGTCCCTTGAGCCACCAGTCGGGGTCGTGGCGCCCGTCGATGCTCGGGATCGGCTTGCCCGCGAGCGGGAGGTCGTCGAACTGGCCGCGCGCGATGACCTGCCGGACGAGCTCGTCGACCCACTCACCGCGCCGGTCCATGCGCCCGCGCCCGTCGAGCTGCGACACGGGGGCCGCGGCGCCGTCCGGCTCCGCGCCCTGCGGCACGTCGGCGTCCTGCTCGACCAGGCGGTCCACCTGGTACCGGGCCACCGAGCGCATCGGGTCCTCGTCGTGGTCCATGCGCCCTCCCTGGGTCCGACGATAGGCGCCGGCACTCGCGGCGCCCACCCCGCGCGTCGTCCGCGGCGGGGCCTAGCCTCGTGGAACGGCGGTGTGCGGCGGACGGGCGGGACGGTGCGATGGGCGCGGACGAGGAACCGTGGTCGGCGGTGGCCGAGGGCTGGTCGCAGCTGTGGGGCCCCAGCGGCGCGCCCGTGTGGCCGGTGCTGCTGGGGACGACCGGTGTCGGC
>NZ_JACEXH010000344.1:0-731 GCF_014525465.1 Actinotalea sp. JY-7885
CCGGCGGGCCGCCGCGGGCTGGGTCGCGACGCGTGATGCGGTGCCGGGCGGCGATGCGCCGGGCTCGGACGCGGCGCGCTCGGGGGTGCCGGGGGTCGGGCACCCGAACGGCGTGGCGGGTCGGGGCCGCCGGGTGCGGGTCTTCGGCACGTCCGGCAGCGGCAAGACGACGTTCGCCCGGGCGCTCGCCGAGCGGCGCGGGGTGCCCCACCTCGAGCTCGACGCGATCTTCCACCAGCCCGGGTGGCGGCCCGCGTCCGAGGAGGAGTTCCACGCCGCGATCCGGGCGTTCCTCGCCGCCGCGCCCGCAGGCTGGGTCGTCGACGGCAACTACACGGCGCGGGTCGGTCCCCTGCTCGACGACGCGGACACCGTCGTCTGGCTCGACTTCCCGCGCCACGTCGTCATGGCCCGCGTGATCCGCCGGACCCTGGGCCGCCTGCTGAGCCGCCGCGAGCTGTGGAACGGCAACCGCGAGAGCTGGCGCGGGCTGGTCGCGCGCGAGCCCGAGGAGAACATCGTGCTCTGGGCCTGGCGCTCGCACGCCGACAACGCCGTCCGGTTCCAGCAGATGCAGGCACCGCACTGGGTCCGGCTGCGCTCCCCGCGCGCCGCCCGCCGCTGGCTGGCGACCACCCACCCCTGACGGTCCCTGTCACCCGACCCCGACCCCGCCCCGACCGTCCCGACCGGGAAGCCCGACCCGACCTCACGCCTCCGAGCGCGGAGCG
>NZ_JACEXH010000345.1:0-719 GCF_014525465.1 Actinotalea sp. JY-7885
ACCGCGCCGGCGGCTCCGGCGCGGTCGCTCGCGCTGCGTCCCGATGCCCGGCGGTCGCAGGCCGACGAGCGTCGGCGCGAGGAGGGCGAGCCGCGGGCGCGCCTCGTCCGACGTCGCGTCGTTGACCAGCCGCGCGAGGCGCGCCAGGAGCGGGTACGTGCACGGCGGCGCGTCGCTCCAGCGCTCACCGGCGAGGACGCTGACGAGCTCCATGAGGCACGCGCCCTGGCTCGGGCGCCGGTGCCGCCCGGCCGCCAGGAGCGGCAGGCCGTCGGGGGTGCTGGAGGTGAGCTGCACGGTGACCACCCGCTCCGTCGAGGCTTTCCTCGAGTCTGCGCCCGTGCCGCGGGGACGGCAACGCCTCCGGGCCGCCGGCTCGGGACGGGTGCCCTCAGGACGATTCGCGCCTGACCTGTCCGGTTCGCCCGTCATGTGCGAGCCTGGGGGTCCAGACACGAACGCCCGGACCGGGCGCCGACCGCAGCAGCGCGCGCCGACGCCCCGACCGGGACCTAGGACGTCGGATGAGCGAAGGCAGGGCACGCGCGATGCGGCGCGGGCGCACCGGCACGGCGCGGCGCAGTCCGCGTCGGACCGCCGCTGCGTCGCTCGCGACGGTCCTCCTCGTCTCGGGCGGCATGGCAGCGGGCACGGCCGCCGGCTCCCTCGACCCCGACGCCCTCGCGCGCGTCCAGGCGGCGCACGCCGCGGTGGCGGGT
>NZ_JACEXH010000346.1:0-690 GCF_014525465.1 Actinotalea sp. JY-7885
CCAGGTCGCGCAGCTGGATGCCGCGTGGCGGCAGGTGAGCGCCGCGCCGCAGGCCGCTGCCGCCGCCTACGCGAGCCCGCTGGGCCCGGCGTTCGACGGCGTCTCCCCGGCCGGTGCGGGCCGCCGCGTGGCCGCCTACGCCATCGACGTGGCGGTGGCCGCCGTCGTGGCGGGGGCGGTGTGGTGGTTCACCCGGTCGTGGGTCTACGCCGGCCTGGCGGCCGCGGAGGTCGCGGCCGGACTCGTCGTGTGGGAGGCCCGCAGCGGCCGCACGGTGGGCAACGTGGTGCTGGGCCTGCGCTCGGCCCAGGACCACCTGCCCTACGCGCCGGGCCTGTGGCGCTCCGTCGTGCGCGCCGGGGTGCTGGCCGTCGGGCATCTCGGCCTCGGCCTCGGGCAGTGGCTCGTCGTCGCGTCCAGCGCGTTCGACGGCTCCGGGCGGCGTCAGGGCTGGCACGACAAGCTGGCCGGCACGGTCGTCGTCGACATCCGGGACCTGCGCCGCGAGGAGGCGCCCGTCGCCTTCCAGGCGCCGGTCGTCACCGGGGCCGACATCGACGGCATGGAGTACCGCGTCACCGCGCCGAAGGCACCGCCGCCGCCGCCGCTCCGCACAGCCCCGACGTCACCGCCCCCGCCGCCCGCTGCCACGACGGCGCGCGCCGCGACGCCCGTGTCGCCGCCGCCTCC
>NZ_JACEXH010000347.1:0-686 GCF_014525465.1 Actinotalea sp. JY-7885
GGCGGTGGCTACCTCGCGCCCGACGTCGAGGTCGACGGCGAGCAGTCCGCCGCGGCCCTCGGCGCCGGCGCCCGCGCCGGTGCCCGCGGACAGCGGCCCGCCGCGAGCGACGCGCCCGAGGAGATCGAGCTCGACGAGAGCTGGTGACCGCGCCGGCGACGTGATCACGTCAGGAGCCCCCGACCCGGCCGGGTCGGGGGCTCCTCTCGCGTGAGCCGGCGCGTTCGCCGGGTGGAAGCCGGTCCGTCAGGCGTAGGGCCGGACGGTGAACGTCCTGTCCCCCAGGCGCACGGTCCCGCCCGGCGGGACGACCAGCCGCTCGCCGGGCGCGCCCCGGACCGCCGAGCCGTCGGCGCTCAGGACGGCCGTGCCGTTGGCCGAGCCGTTGTCCTCGACGAAGAACCCGTTGTCGTCGATGCCGAAGCGCGCGTGGGTGCGTGACAGCGAGCGGCCCGGGTCCTCGATCTCGATGACGTGGTCCACGCGCTCGCCCGCGGGTGCCTGCGGGCGACGGCCCACGTAGCCCGGCCCGGACACCGTCATGGCGCGGCCGTCGTCGAGCGTCACGACGTAGGACCTCGCGGCGGCGGCGGGCGGCGGCGGGGGCGTGGAGGCTGCCGCGGCGACCTCGGCCGGAGGCGGCGGGGGCGTGGGCGTGGGCGTGGGCGTGGGCGCGTCGGTCCGCG
>NZ_JACEXH010000348.1:0-656 GCF_014525465.1 Actinotalea sp. JY-7885
CGTCGTGCCGGGACACACCGGCGTGTCCTGGCACGACGCTCCACGGTCGGAGCACAACCCTCCGCGTCGGGGCACGGTGCTCCGCATGGGGCACGACGCTCCGCGGTCCGGGCACGAGGCTCCGCGTGGGGCACGAGGCTCCGCGTGGGGCACGGTGCTCCGCGGTGCGGGTGGGTGGGGGTCAGGTGCGGTCGCGCTCCTGGGCTGCCAGGGCCCGGCGCACGCCGTCGCGGTTCTCGACGACGAGGCGGCGCAGGGCCGGGTGGCGGTCGCCGAGCTGCTCGAGGAACGCGTCCGTGCGGGCGAGGACGTCGACCTCGCCGGACCCGGCCAGCTGGGTCGGGTAGAGGCCGACGACGACGTTCTGCGCGATCTCGTTGGTGCGCTCGGTCCACACCCGCTCGATCGCGGCGAAGTACGCCTCGACGAACGGGACCAGGAGCCCGCGGTCGTGCACGCGCCCGAAGCCGGCGATCGTCGACGTCTGGAGCGCGTTCGCGAGCTCGTCGCGCTCGACGACGGCGTCCCACGCGGCGCGCTTCGCGTCGGGCGTCGGGACGGCGGCGCGGGCCGCGGCCGCGGCGCGCTCGCCGGTCGCCGTCGCGTCCGCCGCGAGCTGGGCCGCGATCTCCGGCTCACCCGCGCGGCCACCGGCC
>NZ_JACEXH010000349.1:0-650 GCF_014525465.1 Actinotalea sp. JY-7885
CGGGTCGCCGGGCCGGACCCGGCGCAGGCGCGGGCGCGGGTCCACGCCGCGCCCGGGCCGCGGTGGTTCGACCCCGACAGTCCCATCGGGCGGGTCCACGGGGACGCGTCGATGTTCGTCGGCGGCATCCGCGCGCTGCTGCTGCAGTCGCTGCACCCGCGCGCCATGGCGGCCGTCGCGGCGCACTCGGGCTACCGCGGCGACCCCTGGGGCCGGCTTCAGCGCACGGCGACCTTCCTGGCCACGACGACCTTCGGCCCGGCCGAGGACGCCGCGCGGGCGGTCGCGATCGTGCGTGCCGTGCACGCCCGCGTCAGCGGCACCACCTCGCAGGGGGAGCCCTACGAGGCGTCCGACCCGCACCTGGTCCGGTGGGTGCACCTGGCCGAGGTCGACAGCTTCCTGCTCGCCCACCAGCGCCTCGGGGCGCGACCCCTGAGCGACGAGGAGTGCGACGAGTACGTCGCGCAGGTGGCCGTCGTCGGGCACGCGCTCGGGGCGGCGCCGCTGCCGACGACGCTCGCCGGGCTCCACGAGGCGCTCGGCGCGTACCGGCCCGAGCTGCGGGGGACCACCGAGGCGCGCGAGGCCGCCGCCTTCCTGCTCCGCACGCCGCCGCTGCCGGCGCCGGCCCGCCCCGTGTACGGGCT
>NZ_JACEXH010000350.1:0-618 GCF_014525465.1 Actinotalea sp. JY-7885
GCCGCGAGGTCCGCGACGGTGACGCTCGCGCCCGTCACCGGGCCGCCTCGACGAGGTCGGCGACGCGCGCCGCGGCGTCCACCACGCCGACGGCCGACGCGGCACGGCTCATCGCGGCGAGCCGCCCGGGGTCGGTGAGGAGCGGCACCACGGCGCGGCGGACCAGCTCCGGGGACGCGTCGGCGTCCGCGACCAGCAGCCCGCCACCCGCGTCCACGACGGGGGCCGCGTTGAGGCGCTGCTCGCCGTTGCCCACCGGGAGCGGCACGTAGACGGCCGGGATCCCGAGCGCGGCGAGCTCGCCCACCGTGCCGGCGCCGGAACGGCACAGCACCAGGTCGGCGACGGCGAGGGCGAGCTCCATCTCGGCGAGGTACTCCCGGACCTGGTAGGCCGCCGCGTCCGCGGGCCCGAGCCCGCCCAGGGCCGCGCGCACGTCGTCCGCCTTGCCGCGACCGGTCAGGTGGAGCACCTGGGCACCCGCGGCGAGGAGGTCGGCGGCGGCGCCCGCCGCCGCTCGGTTGAGGCTGAGCGCGCCCAGGGAGCCGCCCGTGACGACCAGCGTGGGGCGGTCCGGGTCGAGCCCCAGCGCGGCCGCGGCGGTGGCGCGCGAGCCGG
>NZ_JACEXH010000351.1:0-592 GCF_014525465.1 Actinotalea sp. JY-7885
CGCGGCGGGCGCCGCCCTGCTCGGCCCCGGGCCCGCCGCCGCGGCCGCGCTGGCTGCCCAGCTCCCGCCCGCGGTCGACGAGCTCCTGCTCCAGGGCGACCTCACCGGCATCGTGCCCGGCCGCCCGTCGGAGGGCCTCGCGGCGCTGGTCGAGCTCGCGGCGCAGGTCGAGTCGCGCGGAGCGGGCCTGACCGTGCGCTTCACCGAGTCCAGCGTGCGCCACGCGCTCGACCGCGGACGCACCGCCGAGGAGCTGCTCGCCGAGCTGTCGCGGTTCGCCCGCAACGGCGTGCCGCAGCCGCTCGAGTACCTGGTGCTCGACGTCGCCCGCCGCCACGGGCGGCTGCGCGTGGGGATGGCGTCGTCGTACCTGCGCGCCGACGACCCGTCCCTGCTCGCCGGCCTGGTCGACGACAAGGCGCTGCGCGGGCTCGGCCTGCTCCTCCTGGCGCCGACCGTCATCGCGTCGCAGGCCACGCCGTCCGCCCTGCTCGCCGCGCTGCGCGAGCGAGGGCTCGCACCCGTCACCGAGGACCCGGGCGGGAACGTCGTGGTCGTCGACCCCACCGCCGCGCGCGTCCGCGGACGCGCG
>NZ_JACEXH010000035.1:0-21621 GCF_014525465.1 Actinotalea sp. JY-7885
CGCTCAGCGCCCGCGCGGCGGCGGGCGGCAGCCCGGAGACGCCGAGCGCCCAGCGCGGGTCGGTGCCCACCTGGACCTCGTCGGCGCCGCGCCACAGGACGGGCAGCCGCCCGCGGAGCCGCCGCTCGGGTGCCGACGAGGTTCCCACGCGTGCCGCCACCCGGTTCCCCCCCGCCGCCCCGGTTACGCGGTCCGTGCGGGCCGCCAGAGCAGGCTGCCGCGGCCGCGCCCACCGGCGGCGTTGTCCACAGGACCAGTCGTCGCCGGTCCAGGGCCGGACATGCCGAGAGGCGGCCCCCCGACCGGGGAGCCGCCTCTCGCGGTGTGGTTCAGGCCTTGCCGAGGATCCGGTTCAGCTTGGTGCCGCACACGGGGCACACACCCTTGGCCATCTTGCGGCCGTTCGCGACGACGACGTCGCCCTCGGCCTCGCGCTTCTCCTTGCACTTCACGCAGTAGAAATCGCCCTTGTAGGTCTCGGCCATGAGGTTCTCCGTTCAGAAGGCTTGCGCACCGGACGTGATCGACCCGGCCGGCTTCGTGAGCGCGACCAACAGCTGGCCGGGCGTCACCGTGCATCGGACAGCGTAGTGCTCACCGGACATCGCGCACGTGCGGGGGACCTGCGGCGCGCCGCACGGGCGATCCCCGGGGTGCGCGCGGGGGAGATGTCCACCGTGGCGCCCCAACCCTGTGCCTGGCGATCACGGACGGCTAGCGTGCTTCCGTGGTCCGGACCCGCCCCTCCCTCGACGCCGCGGTCGCCGCCGCGCTCGCCGACGTCGAGGTGCGCCGGAGCCGGCGGCGCGTGCGCACCGTGACCGCGTTCCGCGAGAACGGCCGCATCGTGGTCGCGATCCCGGCCCGGTTCACGCGCACGCAGGAGCGCGAGTGGGTCGAGCGGATGGTCGCGCGCCTCGCGTCGCAGGACGCGCGCCGCCGGCCGTCGGACGTCGAGCTCGCGCGCCGGGCGGCCGAGCTGTCCGAGCGCTACCTCGCGGGCCGGGCGCGGCCGTCGAGCGTGCGGTGGTCGTCCAACCAGGGACGCCGCTGGGGCTCCTGCACGCCGTCCCAGGGCACCATCCGGATCTCGACGCGCGTGCGCGGCCTGCCCCTGTGGGTGCTCGACTACGTGCTCCTGCACGAGCTCGCGCACCTGCTCAGCAGCGGGCACGGGCCGGACTTCTGGGCGCTCGTGGCGGCCTACCCCCGCGCCGAGCGCGCGCGGGGCTTCCTCGAGGGGTACGCGTACGCCGCCGACGCGGTGAGCGACGGCGGGGACGACGTGGCGGGCGGCACGGACGTCGACGACGGCGCCGACCTCGACGACGGCCAGGACGTCGTGGAGGAGGACGTCCCGGACGGTCAGCTGTTCTGAGGCCCGCCCGGGCCCTCGTCGGCGCGGAAGATCTCGTCGATCGCGCGGTCGACGTCCGACTCCTCGCCCGCCGCCGCCCGCCGAGCCGTGTAGGCGTGCGGGTCGTCGAGGTCCTCGGCGGTCGGCAGGAAGTCCGGGTGGTCCCACACGTGGTCGCGCGCCTCGAGGCCGCCGTCGGCCTTCACGTGCGCCCACAGCGCCGCGGCGTCGCGGCTGCGGCGGGGGCGCAGCTCCAGACCGACGAGGGTGGCGAAGGTGTCCTCGGCGGGACCACCCGCCGCGCGGCGTCGGCGCATCATCTCGCGCAGCGCGGCGGTGTGGGGCAGGTGCGGCGCGGTCGCGTCGGTGCTGACCTCGTCGACCCAGCCCTCCACGAGCGCGAGCGCCGTCTCGAGGCGCGCGAGCGCGGCCTGCTGGGCCGGCGTCGTGCCGAGCGAGAAGACGCCCCCGGAGAGCGCCTCCTGCAGGGCGCGGGGGTCGGTCGGGTCGATCGAGCGCACGGCCTCCTCGAGCGAGTCCGTGTCGATCGTGATGCCGCGGGCGTAGGCCTGCACGGCGCCGATGAGGTGAGCGCGCAGCCATCCGACGTGCGTGAAGAGGCGCGCGTGGGCGGCCTCGCGCACCGCGAGGAAGAGCCGGACCTCGTCCGCCGGGATGTCGAGGCCCTCGGCGAAGGCGTCGACGTTGCGGGGGAGCAGGGCGGTGCCGCGGCCCTCGATGAGGGGCAGCCCGATGTCGGTGGTGCCGAAGACCTCGCGCGCGAGCGTGCCGGCGGCCTGGCCGACCTGCATGCCGAAGACCGCGCCGCCGAGCTGGCGCATCATCGCGCCCGGTCCACCGGCGCTCCCGCCGGCGAAGGGGTCGACGCCCTCCGGGAGCTGGCTCGCGAGCGCCCCGGCGAGCGCGTCCGCGACCGAGGCGGCGACCGGCTCGGCGAGCGTGCGCCACGTGTCGAGCGTCTGCTCGACCCACTCGGAGCGGCTCCAGGCCTGGCGCGGACCGCCGGCCGGCGGAAGCTCCGTGGCGGTGTCCAGCCAGAGCTCCGCGACGGTGAACGCCTCCACGACCTCGCGTCGGGCGGCCTCGCCGACCGACGGGTCGCCCTCGGCGACGGCCGCCTGCCGGGCGAGGTCGTGCGCCAGCTCCCAGTTCACCGGACCGTCGCCCGAGGCGGCGAGCATGCGCTGGATCTGGCCGAGGATCTGGCTCAGGACCGCGGGGTCGTCGGGCAGCCCGGCCGCCGCGGCCATCTGCGCGAGGTCCAGCGGTGTGCCGTCAGGGCCGGTGAGTCCGAGGGCGCCGAGCCCACCGCGCTCCGACATCTCGCGCAGGACCTCGTCGGCGTCCGGGCCGAGGACCTGGCGCAGCAGCTGCTCCCACTGCGGCGGCACGCCGGATCCGGAGTCGTCGGCGTCGTGCGGCGGCGTGCTCATCGGTGTGCTCCTGAGACGATGGGCTGGGGCGCTCCACGGTAACCACAGCTGGACGGCCCCGAGGGGAGGGCGGACGTGATGAGCAGCGGTATTCGCTCAGGGCGCAGCGCCGCGGGGGACCTCGTCGTCGTGGGCCGCGGACCGGTCGCCGCGGCGGTCGTCTCGCGGCTCGCCGCGGCAGCGGACCTGGCGCAGGGGCTCGTGCGCGCCCTGCCCGACCTGCCCCTGGAGGCGCCGGGTGACGCGGTCGCCGGTGCGCGCGTCGTCGTGCTCGTCGCCGACGAGGCCGACCTGTCCGCCCCCGACCGCACGGGCCGTTCCGACCCGGACCCCGAGCGTCGCCGGGCCGAGGCCGTGGCGCTCGCGCAGCGGGCCGTGGCCGCCGCCCGGACGGGGCACGTCGAGCACGTCGTCGCCGTGACGTCCGCGATGGTGCACGGCGCCGCGCCCGGCCGTGCCGTCATCACCGACGACGAGCCGCCGTCCACGACACCCGGGGCGGGCCTGGTCGGGGACCTCGTCGCCGTCGAGGCGGTTCTCGCGCGCGCCGCCGCCCGCCGCGGCGCGAAGGCGCCGCGGATCGCCGTCCTGCGCCCGGCCGCCGTCGTCGGACCGGGCGTGGACACCCTGGTGACCCGCCACTTCGCCGCCCCCCGCCTGCTCGTGCTGCGCGGGGTCGAGCGGCCCTGGCAGCTGGTCCACGTCGACGACGTCGCCGCCGCGGTGGAGGTCGCCGTGCGGGAGCGCTGGACGGGGGCCGCGACGGTCGCGGCGGGTCCGCTGCTCAGCGCCGCGGAGGTCGCGCGCCGGGCGGGGATGCGGCGGATCGAGCTCCCCGCGGTCACCGCGTTCGGGACCGCCGAGCGGCTGCACCGCGTGGGGGTGCTGCGGGCGCCCGCGGAGGAGCTCGCGTTCACCGTCTACCCGTGGACGGTGGAGCCCGCGCGGCTGCGCGCCGTGGGGTGGGAGCCGGTGCACGACGCGTACGCGTGCCTCGACGTGCTCCTCGCCGGGGTGCGGGGGCGGACCGTGCTGGCGGGCCGCGAGGTGGGCGGGCGGCACGTCGCCCTGGGCGCGGCCGGTGCCGCCGTCGCGCTCCTCGGTACCGCGGCGGCGTGGCGCCAGGCCCGCGGCCGCGGCTACGGCTGAGCCGACCCGCCGGGGGATGATGGGCGCGTGACGCAGCAGAGCGAGCCGGGCCACCACGCCGCCGGGCCACCCGACGGACCGTTCGCCCAGGGACCGTTCGCCGAGGGACCGGGCTCCCGGCCCGAGCCGGCGCCGCTCACGCCGCGCGCCATCACGGCGTCGGTCGCGACGGTCGTCACGGCGGTGCTGCTCGCCGTCTGCGCGGCGCTGCCGCTGCCGTACGCGATCGAGTCGCCCGGGCCCACGCGCGACACCCTGGGCGAGGACGACGGCACGCCCCTGATCACCGTGGAGGGTGCGCCGACGTTCGACTCGAGCGGGGAGCTGCTGCTCACCACCGTGCGTGTCGCGGGCGGCCCCGGCTCGGCGGTCTCGCTCCCGCAGGTCGTGGCCTCGTGGTTCGACCGGACCCGCGCCGTGGTGCCCGTCGAGCAGCTGTACCCGTCCGAGGAGACCCGCGAGGAGGTCGAGGAGCGCAACCAGGCGGCGATGGCCTCGTCCCAGGAGAACGCGACGGTCGCGGCCCTCGAGGAGCTCGGCTACGAGGTGCCCACGCGGCTCGTCGTCGCCGACGCCGTGCCGGGGTCGGGCTCCGAGGGCGTCGTGCTGCCCGACGACGTGATCGTCTCCGTCGACGGCACGCCCGTGGACGCGTTCTCCGAGCTCGACGACGTGCTGGGGACGGTGGAGCCCGGCGCCGACGTCGTGCTGGGGGTCGAGCGTGACGGCGAGCCCGTCGACCTCCGCGTGACGACGACGCAGGGACCGGACGGCACGGCGCTGCTCGGCGTCTACCTCGCGCCCGAGTTCGAGCTGCCCGTGGACGTCACGATCGAGATCGACTCCATCGGCGGACCGAGCGCGGGGACCATGTTCGCGCTCGGGATCATCGACCGGCTCACCGAGGCGGACGAGACCGGCGGCCAGACCATCGCCGGCACCGGGACGATGGACCTCACGGGCGCCGTCGGCCCCATCGGCGGCATCCGGCAGAAGCTGGCCGGCGCCAAGGAGGACGGGGCGACCTGGTTCCTGGCGCCCGAGGCCAACTGCGACGAGGTCGTCGGCTACGTGCCCGACGGCCTGCGGGTGGCTTCCGTGGCGACGCTCGCCGAGGCGCGCGAGGCAATGACGGCGATCGGCGCGGGCCGGGGCGAGGAGCTGCCGACCTGCTCGGCGGCCCCCCGCACCCCGGCCGGCTGAGGTCCCGCCGCCCTCAGAGCAGGGTCGCCGCGACGGCGTGCACGAGCCCGGGCACGAGGTCCGGGCCGCCGCCGACGCGGTCGTCGGCGTCGTCGGCGCGCGTCCGCACGGCGCACCACGTCTCGCCGCCGCGCAGGACGCCGACGGCCAGGCGCACGTCCTGCCGGTCCGGGTGCGCCATGAGGTAGGCGAGCGCCGCGTCCGGGTCGTCGGGCATGGCCTCCTCCGCCTCCGGCGGGAGCATCACGCGCTCGACGACGACGGCGGCGCCGTCGACCGTCTCGGGCCACGAGAGCCGCGCGAGCAGGTCCTCGAGCGAGTCCGCGGCGGGCAGGTCCTCCTGCTCGACGGACGTCAGGTGGTTCGGGTCGCGACGGGCGCGCGCGACCACCTCGGGCGGCAGCTGACGCTCGAGGCCCGGCTCGGTCTCGAGCGCCCGACCCGTCGCCACGAGCGCGAAGACCCGCACCGGCCCGTCCCACCCGGCGCCCGCGACGTGGCGCTCGATCTCGTGGACCGCCTCGGCGAGGGCCGCCCGGCCGGGCGTCAGGGGGGCCGCCGTCGCGCCGTCGGCGGCGGGGTCCGGGGCGGCGTCGGCGTGGTCGCGGGGGGTGGCGTCGGTGGGGTCGCTCATCCCCTCATCGTCTCAGGCGTGTGGGAACCTGTCCGCAGGCGTCAGCGTTCACACGGTGACGCGGGCGCCGCGCGCGCACCCGCCGATCGACCGTTCCGACCGACACGAGGTACCGAGCTGTGACCTTCGCACCGACCCCACGCCCCGCCGCGCGACCTGCGGCTCGGCGTCGGGGAGCCCTCATCCCCACGCTCGTGGTGCTGGTGATCGCGGGCATCCTGCTCATGATCACGTCCCAGGTCTGGACGGAGGTCCTCTGGTACGACCAGCTCGGCTTCGTCGACGTCCTGCGCACCGAGTGGGTGACCCGCGGCGCGCTGTTCGTCGCCGGCTTCCTGCTGATGGCGGGCGCCGTCTACGCCTCGCTCCAGGTGGGCTATCGGACGCGGCCCGTGTACGCCCCGTCGACGCCGGAGCAGGCGTCCCTCGACCAGTACCGCGAGATGATCGAGCCGCTGCGCCGCATCGTCATGCTCGCGGCGCCGGCCGTGCTCGGGTTCTTCGCCGGTGCCGCGGCGTCGGCGCAGTGGGCCGACGCGCTGCTGTTCCTCAACGGCGGGCAGTTCGGCCAGACGGACCCCCAGTACGGCCTGGACCTGTCGTTCTTCATGTTCGACCTGCCGATCCTGCGCTTCGTCGTGTCCTTCCTCATGGCCGTGGTGGTCATCGCGGGCATCGCCGGGATCGCGACCCAGTACCTCTACGGCGGCCTGCGCATCGGCGGGACGGGTGACCGCACGACGCCGGCCGCCCGCGTCCAGCTGGGCGTGACGGCCGCGCTGGTCATGCTTCTCATCGGCGCCAACTACTGGCTCGACCAGTACTCGCTGCTGACCAAGGCCGGCGAGCTGATCCAGGGCGCGTCCTACTCGGACGTCAACGCCGTCCTGCCGTCCAAGCGCATCCTCACCGCGGTCGCCGTCCTGGTCGCGGTGCTGTTCCTCGTCGCGGCGTTCCGTGGGACGTGGCGCCTGCCCGCGATCGGCGTCGGCCTCATGGTCGTGTCCGCGGTCGCGATCGGCGGGATCTACCCCGCCGTCGTGCAGCGCTTCCAGGTCGCCCCGAACGAGCAGGAGGCGGAGAGCGAGTACATCCAGCGCAACATCGACGCCACCAAGGCCGCGTTCGGTCTCGAGGACGTCGAGGTCATCCCGTATGACGCGGCGACGGAGGCCGAGGCCGGCGCGCTGCGCGCGGACGCCGAGACGGCGGCGAGCATCCGCCTGCTCGACCCCGCGATCGTCAGCCCCTCGTTCCGCCAGCTGCAGCAGAACAAGCAGTACTACGACTTCCCCGACACGCTGTCGGTCGACCGCTACGTGATCGACGGCGAGAGCCGGGACACGGTCATCGCCGTGCGCGAGCTCAACCTCGACGGCCTCGGTCAGGACCAGCGCACGTGGGTCAACGACCACACGGTCTTCACCCACGGGTTCGGCGTCGTCGCCGCGTACGGCAACACGACGGCGGCCGACGGCCGGCCCGCGTTCTACCAGGGCGGGATCCCCTCCGAGGGCTCCCTCGGCGACTACGAGCCGCGCATCTACTTCGGGCAGAACACGCCCGAGTACTCGATCGTCGGCGCCCCCGACGACACCGAGCCGTGGGAGCTCGACTTCCCGGACGACGAGGCCGGCGGGCAGGTCAACACGAGCTTCCCGACGGACGAGATCGAGGCCGGGCCCAGCATCGGCAACCTGTGGAACCAGCTGCTCTTCTCGCTGAAGTTCGGCTCGGAGCAGATCATGTTCTCCGACCGCGTCACCGAGGAGTCGCAGATCCTGTTCGACCGCGACCCGCACGACCGGATCGAGAAGGTCGCGCCGTACCTCACGCTCGACAGCCGTGCGTACCCGGCGGTGGTCGACGGCAAGGTCCTGTGGATCGTCGACGGCTACACGACGGGGGACACGTACCCCTACTCCGCCTCGCGCCCGCTGGACGACGTCACGGCCGACGCACTCACGGCCACGTCGGACACCATCGCGGCGCTGGCTCCGCAGGAGGTCAGCTACATCCGCAACTCGGTCAAGGCGACCGTGGACGCGTACACGGGTGAGGTGACGCTGTACGCGTGGGACGAGGAGGACCCCGTCCTCGCCGCCTGGCAGAGCATCTTCCCGGCGACGATCGAGCCGATGAGCGAGATCGACGGCGAGCTCATGAGCCACCTGCGCTACCCGGAGGACCTGTTCAAGGTCCAGCGGAACCTGCTCGCGACGTACCACGTCGACACCGCGGCGGAGTACTACTCGGGCCAGGACTTCTGGCGCAACCCGCAGGACCCGGTCACCGAGTCCCAGCTGCAGCCGCCCTACTACCTGACGCTGCAGATGCCGGGGCAGGACGATCCGACCTTCTCGCTGACCTCGACCTTCGTGCCGGGCGGTAACACCGACCGTGAGGTGCTCACGGGCTTCCTCGCCGTGGACGCCGAGCCGGGCAGCACGGACGGCGAACCGCGCGAGGGCTACGGCCAGCTGCGGCTGCTCGAGCTGCCACGCAACTCGACCGTCCCCGGACCGGGGCAGGTGCAGAACAACTTCGACGCCAGCCCCGAGGTGTCCCAGAACCTCAACCTGCTGCGCCAGGGCAACTCGACGGTGCGCAGCGGCAACCTGCTGACGCTGCCGGTCGGCGGCGGTCTCCTGTACGTCCAGCCGGTGTACGTGCAGTCGTCCCAGGGCACGCAGTTCCCGCTCCTGCAGCGCGTGCTCGTCTCCTTCGGTGACCAGATCGGCTTCGCCGAGACGCTCCAGGAGGCGCTGGACCAGGTGTTCGAAGGTGACGCGGGCGTCGAGGACGTCCAACCGGGTGAGGACGCCGAGGTGGTCCCGGACGCGCCGGTGGACCCGGACGCGCCCGAGGTGGTCGACCCGGACGCGACGGCCGAGCCGACGACGGAGCCGACGACGGAGCCGACCACCGCGCCCACCACCCAGCCGGCGCCCTCGGGCGACGCCCGGGCGCGGCTCGACGCGGCGCTGGCGGAGGCCCAGCAGGCGATCGAGGCAGGCCAGTCGGCGCTCGCGGAGCAGGACTGGGTCGCCTACGGCGAGGCCCAGGACCGCCTGCAGGCGGCGCTGGAGGCGGCTATCGCCGCCGAGCAGGAGCTGGAGGGCTGACCGGCCCGCATCCCGCAGGACCGTGAAGGGCTGCCGTCGCACCGCGACGGCAGCCCTTCATGCGCCGGGCCCCCGCTCGGCGTGTGTGGACCGCTGCTGTCGCTGCGGGGGAGCCCGCATCCGCGGTTCCGTCAGTGGCGCGGTGCGGCCCGGCCCAGGCCGACGGTCCTGCGGGCCGCCCAGCCGACCGGCGGGCACCGCGGCGTGTCGGAGGTCACCAGTGAGGGAGGAGGCGCGATTTGCCCCGGGGTCCGCGCGGCACGTATGGTTACGGAACCGACGCGGGGTGGAGCAGCTCGGTAGCTCGCTGGGCTCATAACCCAGAGGTCGCAGGTTCAAATCCTGCCCCCGCTACTTGTGAAGTAGCAGTTCAGAGGCCCTTTCGATCTTCGGATCGAGAGGGCCTCTGGCGTTGGCGGACGCGGAACGTACGCCACAGGCGAGTCCGGACACCCCCGCACGGGGGTGTCCGGACTCGTACGGGATGGTGTTCTTCGCGCGGCCGCCTCGACGACGAGCGGTCACGCCGCACCGTCTACGGCCGACCAGCCGGTCCGGGTGCGGGTGCGGGTGCGGCAACGATCCGAGTCGCGGGTGCCGATGCGGCGAACGGCCCGGGCACGACCGGGTCCCGTGGAATCCCGAAGACGTCGGCGCTCAGGTCCAGATCGGACCCGTCGGGATTGGTGTACGGCATCTCGGCCTGGTAGCTCGTCCCGAGGCGCGCGGTCGTCACCGGAGCGACGACGTCGATCCCGCCCGCGTCGCTCACGTCCACGCGGACGGTTCCGGCGTCGGCGTCGACCACCTCGACGCGCACCGGTGACGTACCGGTCACGACGGCCGTGGGCTCCGCGCGGAACGGCTCGGCGCCGTCCGCGTAGAGGTTGCCCTCGATCCAGACCGGGAGCCGCGGCCCGGCCAGGTCGCTGCCGCGCTCGTTGGGGTACTCCTGCGCCGTCGGGTAGGCGTCGTACTGCGACGTGCCGACGGGGGTCGGCACGAAGGTCGCCTGGCCGGGCACGCCGTCCATGTCGATCGCGCCGGACCAGAAGCTGGCGAGCGCCGGCTCCGCCGGCGCGTCCGCTCCGGTCGGTTCGCCGGTCGCGCGGTCACCGACGAAGAGGTTGTTGTAGAACCGGTTGTCGCCGCCGGGGATGTTCGAGACGCCGTAGACGGCCGTCGAGTGCGGGACGTGGTACGGGGTGTACCGCTGGTGCTCTGTGCAGTTCGCGATGCGACCCGCGATGTAGTTGTGGACGTAGGCGCCACCGGTGGACATGTCCTTGACCGCCCACGGCGACAGGAAGAGGTTCGAGTCCACGAGGTACGGGCCGTGGCAGACCTCGACCATGAAGTCCTCGGCGGTCGAGGCGTAGAACACGTTGCCCCGCACCAGGGTGCCCTGGGCCTGCCAGTCGAGCCACAGCGCGCGGTGGGTGTGATGGATCGTGTTTCCGCTGATCACGGTGTCGATGGCGGCGTGCAGCTTGATCCCCGCCACCTCGGCGCCGTGCCACTGTCGCTTCACGTGGATGCGCGAGATGTGGTTGTCGGCGACGGTCGAGAACGCCGCCCCCAGGTGCCCGACGACGCCGGCCTGCTCGCAGTCCCGGATCGTGTTGCGGCGCACGGTGTGGGAGCCGACGTGGTCCCGGTGCCACGGGTGCGGCTCGCCTGCGTCGGGCCCGCCCAGGACGAGTGCCCGCTGGATCACCTCGCGCTCGCGCTGCGTGCCGCCCTTGGCGCCCTCCGGCCCCGCGGCCGCCTCGTTCTGCCCGGTGCTGGCCTCCTTGCCGAGCGAGACGCCGACGTTCTTCGAGTCGGTGATCGTGTTGTCCTCGATCACCCAGCCCTTCGACCAGTGCGGGCCGATCAGACCTTCCTGCAGCGCGGTGGGCGGTGCCCACTGCGTGGCGGCCTTCGTCAGGGTGAACCCGCGCACCGTGACGTAGTCGATGCCCGTCGCCGTCGGCCAGAGGACGAAGGTGCGCGCGTTGATCTCGATCTCATGCGCGGCCGGGTCTGCGCCCCCGAAGTTCGCCCAGATCGTCGTGACGTCGTCGCCCACCTCGCAGTACCAGGTCAGCAGCGAGCCCTCCGGGTCGAACGAGTCCGGGGTGACCTCGGGGTGCTCGACGCCGCCGAGCGTCAGGGACTCGTACATCGACTTTCCGTCGAGATACACCTCGCCCGTGTGCCAGGTGTTGACCTGGTCGAAGAACCAGTCCCCGCCGATGCGCTCCGCGTACGGGTTGCGCTCCCCGAACAGGGCGTTCGGCACCTCCGTGAACCAGACGCGGCCCTCGGCGCCGGGGTGGGGGCGCCAGTCGGTGATCACCTCGGCACCGGAGATCGTGACGGGCTCGAAGCGCCCGTCCGGGCCCACCGCGGCCTGGTAGGTGATCGGCGCGTCGACCGTGCCGCCGCGCGGCGGGTTCACCCACTCTCGGTACACACCTTCGTGCACGGCGACGGTGTCGCCCGGCATGGCAGCCTGAGCGGCCCGGTTGATGGTCCGGAACGGGTCGTCGGCCGACCCGTCAGCACGGTCGGAGCCGGTGGTGGTGACGTGCAGGATGGTCACGACAGCGCCTTTCGTCGTTCACTCGGTCGTGGGCGGGGAGGAGCAGCACGGCGGAAGCGCGTCAGACCTCCGCCTCCTCCGGCTGCGATGTCACGTACCCCCGGTCGACGAAGAACCGCTCGAGCAGGGAGCACCACCACAGGAGGATGAGGCCGGGTGCCACGAACACCGCGGGCATGAAGTTCCAGACGGCGAAGCCCGCGAGGAGCACGGCGATCCCGAGCAGGAACGTCAGGCTGGGCGTCGTCAGGCCCAAGGTGAAGCCGTTGCGCACCTGGCGCCACGTGGGGTTCGTGAAGCGGGCTGCGAGGGGGAGGCACCAGAAGACCAGGAGCAGGAGGAAGAGCCCGATGACGAGGAGCGGCACCAGGACCTCGGCCAGCCCGAGAGTGGGCAGGTAGGAGACCGTGAGGATGCCGAGGGCCGCGACCGGGACGGCCAGCAGGCCGATGAGGGTCGCCTGCCTCCAGCTCTGGCGCGCGGCCTTCGTGGCGACGGCCCAGAGACCTGCGTCCTTGCCCAGCACGTACCGGCGGCAGAGCTCGTAGGCGACCACCGTTCCTGCTCCCGCCGTGACGACGAGGCCGAGGCTCAGGAGCCAGATCAGGCTGATCACGATGACGGAGCCGAGCGAGTCCAGGATGCGCCACAGTCGCGATCCGGGGTTGTACCGGAAGATGGTTGAGCCCTCTCAGTGCGGAGTGCGGGTCCCGAGGACGGGGCCGGCCTCCCGCGGTGCGCGGGAGGCCGACGTCGTCAGCCCTTCACGGAGCCGATCATGAGACCGGACACGAAGTGCTTCTGCAGGAACGGGTAGACGAGCAGGATCGGGACGGCCGCCACCATGGTGATCGCCGACCGCAGCGCGATCGGTGTGGTGAGCTGCCCGCCCGCTCCCACGGCTGCCGCGTTGCCCGCGGTGTTCGCGCCGGCGTTCATCGAGCTCGACAGCAGCTTCTGCAGCTCGTACTGCAGCGTGGACAACCACTGCTCGCCCGAGTTGTACAGCAGCGTGTCCAGCCAGGCGTTCCAGCTGCCGACGGCCACGAACAGCCCCACCACGGCCAGCGTGGGCTTGCACAGCGGCATCACGATCTGCCACCACGTGCGGAACTCGCCGGCGCCGTCGATCCGTGCCGACTCGGTGACCTCGTCGGGGATCGACTTCATGTACGTGCGCAGGATGATCAGGTTGAACGCGCTGATGATGGTCGGCACCCAGTAGGCATGGAAGCTGTTCAGCATGCCCAGGTCCTTGATGAGCAGGTAGTTCGGGATCAGCCCGGCGTCGAAGTACATCGTCAGCACGAAGATCAGGGTGATCGGGCGGCGGAAGATGAACTCGTTGCGGCTGAGCGCGTAGGCGAGCATCGAGGTGAAGAACAGGTTCGTCGCCACCACGACGACGGTCTTCATGACGCTCATGAAGAACGCCTGGTAGATCGTGTCCATGTTGAGCACGACCTCGTAGTTCTTCAGCGAGAAGACCCGGGGCCAGATGCCGATCCCGCCACGGACGGCGTCCATGCCGTCGTTCAGGGAGATGGCGAGCGTGTTCAGCAGCGGGTAGACCATGAGCACCGCGAGGAGCACCAGGAAGGTCGTGTTGAGCGTCGTGAAGATGACGCGCTCGGTGGTCCACGCGCGACGCGGTGACCCTCCTCGTGACGCGCGCCGGACGCGCGGCTTCGTGACGGAGATACTCGACATGACAGCCTCCTAGACCAGCGTCTCTTGGTTGAGCCGCTTGGCCGCTTGGTTCGCCGAGCCCACGAGGATGATGGCGACGACGGTCTTGAAGATGCCCGCGACGACGGCGAGGCTGTAGTTGCCCAGCTCGTAGCCGTAGCGGAGCACGAAGACGTCGATGGTCTCGGCCCTCTCGGAGATCAGGCCGTTGCCGAGGAAGTACGGCAGCTCGAAGTTCGTGGACAGGATCCAGCCGCTGTTGATGATGAGCAGCACGACGATCGTGGGCATGATCCCCGGGAGCGTGATGCTGAACATCTTGCGGTAGCGGCCCGCGCCGTCGACCTCGGCGGCCTCGTACTGGGTCGGGTCGATCGCGGTGATCGCGGCCAGGTAGAGGATCGTGTTCCAGCCCAGCTCCTTCCACAGGTTCGTCCCGGCGACGATCCCCCAGAAGTAGTTCGGCTCCGTCAGGAACAGGACCGGGTCCTGGACGATGTTCAGGCTCATGAGGGCCTGGTTGATGAACCCGCCGGACGAGGGCAGCGAGAGCGCCACCGATGCCAGGCTCGCCACGATGACCCAGCTGAGGAAGTGGGGCATGTACGTGATGTTCTGCAGGACCCGCTTGAAGGGCAGGTTCTTGACCTCGTTCAGCAGCAGCGCGAGCACGATGGCCCCGACCGTCCCGACGACCAGGGTCAGGACGGACTGTCCCAGCGTGTTGACCACGACCCGGCGGAACCGTTCACCGTTGACACCGGTGAACAGGTCGACGAAGTTCTCGAAGCCGACCCACTCCTGGTTCAGGATGTTGCCGCGACCCGGCTTGTAGTCCTGGAAGGCGATCGCCCAGCCGTAGACCGGGACGTACTTGAACAGGATCTGGTACAGCAGCAGCGGGACGGCCATCGCGAGCAGGGCTCGCTGCGCCCGGACCCTGTCCCAGGTGATCTTCCGCTTGGGGTCCTTCAGGCCCTTCTTCCGGGCCTTGCGGCTTGCACCCGAGCTCACGGGTTCCAGGGCCGGTTCGAGCCCGGCGGCGGTCACCACGTTGCTGACCGGGGCTTGCGTCATCTGTCCAACCTCGCCGTCAGGAGCAGTCGATGGTCCTCGAGAACGCCTCGTGGTGGGGGGCGGCGTGCGCCCCCCACCACGAGTGCTCGCGGACTGTTACCAGTTGGACAGTCGTTCCTGGATGCCGGCGTTGATGGCGTCCTCGTACACCTGGACGTCGATGTTGCCGATGGCGCCGACGTAGGCCTCCCAGTTCGCATCGAACTCGGCAGGGTCACCGGCGATGATCTTCGGCAGGTGCTGCACGTTGGCGTCGGTCAGCTGCTGGTTGACCTGGTTGGCGTCGTCGGAGAGCGCGATGTTCCACGCCGGGTAGTACTTGGGGTTCTCCGGCGGCGCGTTCACGAACTCGCGCCAGGTCTTCTTGTCGTACTGCTCCATGAAGCCGCGGTCGTAGTCGGTCAGCGTCTCGAAGAACTCGGTGGGCTGGTCGTCCGGGCTGAAGGCGTTGCCGTCGGAGAACTGGCCCTGGTGCTTGGGCAGCATGTCGAGCAGCGCCTCGAGACGGTTGGAGGCACGCCACGTGAGGTCGCGGGCGTTGGCGCGCTGCTCCTCGGTGCGGACGAACATGCCGTCGTCGCCGACCTCGTAGTCCTCGCCCTCGATGCCCCAGGAGAGCACCTTCTGCCAGGGCTCGCTGAGCATGATGTCGAGGAACTTCAGTGCCTTCTCCGGCTGCTCGCTGGAGGCGGACACACCGAAGCCCTGGTTGGTGTTCATGACGTCGCGGTCGGCGTACCAGGGCTCCACACCGTCGTAGACGGGCATGAGGGGCACGTAGGTGTACTCGTCCTTGCCGGCGCTGCGGAGCGAGTCGCTGGCGGTCTGGAAGTTCCACCCCTGGTCGTGCATGCCGAGCACGTTGCCGGCGGCCAGCTTCGCGGTGTACTGGTCGAACGTCAGGGTGAAGGACTCGGGGTCGACGAGACCCGCGTCGTACTGCTCGTTGAGGACCTCGTAGAAGTCCCTCGCGATGTCCTTGTCGGCGTAGATCTCCGCGTTGCCGTCCTCGTCGACGATCACGCCACCGTTGTTCGGCGAGCCCGACAGCAGCGCCGGCGGGTTGGTCATGCCCCACTCACGGCCCGTCGACGCCAGCAGCTCGAAACCGACGGTCGGGATGCCCTCCGTCTCGGGGTTCTCCGCCTTGAAGTTCTCGATGAGCTCGAAGTACCGCTCGAGCGTCATGTTCTCGAGCTCCGGGTAGCCGGCGTCCTCCAGCACACGCTTCTGGATCCAGAACGCGGGCCCGTAGTACGTGCCGCCCGTGATCTCGCCGTAGAAGCGGTTGTAGTTCGGGATGATGTACAGGCCCGGGTCCACCTCGGTGCCCGAGTAGCTCATCTTGTTGATGTCGTCCTCGACGTGCGTGGCGAGGTTGGGGTAGTCCCCGGTCTCCAGCATGTCGTCCAGGGGCAGCAGGGCGCCGCCCTCCAGGAGACGCATCTTCAGGTCGGTGGTGCCCACGAGGTCGGGGAACTCGCCGCCCGCGAGCATGACGCCGATCTTCTGGTCCACGTTGTCCGGAGTGACGATCTCGTACTTCAGGGTGACACCGAGCTGTTCCTCGAGCAGCGCGGTGATCTTGTTGTCGTTCGCAGGGACCTGGCTGGCCGACGTGATCCAGGTCGTGATCGTCGTCGGGTTGCTGGGGGTCAGCGTGCCCGACTGGTCCGCGAGATCACCCTCGGGGATGACGACGTCCTGCGGCTCGTCGGGGGCGTCGTCAGCGGAACATCCGACAAGCCCTGCGGACACGGCCACAGTCAGGACAAGGGCTGAAAGCTTCGTTCTTGCGGTACGCACCGGGGTCTCTCCCTTGAGAACGGTTCCGTCGTCCTCGAGCGGAACCAGTGCACGTCAGACGCGCGTCGGCGTCCTCATCCCGGGTGGGATTTTAGCGTTAAAGTAGAGACGCCGTCAGAAGCCGTCAAGTCCCTCCACGTCTCAAGATGGTCACGGCCGCATCCGGAGGTGGGAACAGCAGGCCACCTCGTGGAGGACGGCGTTCCTGCGGCCCGGGCGCTGAGGCCTCGAGTTCGCCCCTCAGAGCCGGGTGGAACGCCGGGAGCTCACGCAAAGTCTCGTGATCAAGGGCCTTGCCACGGTTCGTTTTATCGATATATTGAGCGCGCCACGGCGGCGTGGCCGGGCCCCTCCGGGTCGGTGAGCGCATGCTGGACCGGCAGGATGACGCGGGAAGAAGGACGCGCATGGTGAGGATGGCGGACGTGGCGCGCGAAGCCGGCGTCTCGGTGATGACCGTGTCGAACGTCCTCAGTGAGCGGCTTCCGGTCGGCGAGGCGACGCGCTCCCGCGTCATGGCCGCCGTCGAAGCCCTCGGGTACGAGGTCAACCTGACTGCGCGGCACCTGCGGGCCGGTCGGACCGACACCGTCGCCTTCGTCGTTCCGAGCTTCCACGACTACTTCAGCGAGCTCGCCGACCAGGTTGCCCCTCTGATCGAGGCGGAGGGCCGTCACCTCGTCCTCGAACGGACGAGCGCCAACGCGGAACAGGAGATGGAGGCGCTGAGCGTCGCGCGGCTCCAGATGTACGACGGCGTCCTGCTCTCCATCGCCGGGCTCGACCTGGAGCCGCTGGAACGGGTCCGCACCTCCACGCCGATCGTGCTGCTGGGCGAGCGCGACGTTCCCGACCGCTTCAACCACGTGCGCCTGGCGAACGAGTCAGGTGCCCGCCTCGCCACGGCACACATGATCGAGCGCGGATCGCGCCGCATCCTCGCGCTCGGATGCTCTCTCGACGCCGCACACATGATGACCACGGACCGCCGCGTCGGGTGGGAGAACGCGTGCCGCGAGGCCGGCCTCGCGGCCGACCCGGCCTACGTCGTGCCCGTCAGCGACTACACGTCTCTCGGTGGTCGCGAGGCGATGCTCGAGGTCATCGCCTCGGGGCTGCCCTTCGACGGGGTCTTCGCCGTCACCGACATGGTCGCCCTCGGGGCGCTGTCCGCCCTGGCAGAGAGTGGGCTGCGCGTCCCCGTCGACGTCCAGCTCGTCGGGTTCGACAACCTCGACATGTCACGCTTCATCCCTCCGGGCATCACGTCGGTCGACGTCGACCGCGAGGGCGTGGCCGAGGCGGCGGTCAGACTCTTGCACCGCCAGATGTCGGGCTGGACCGGTCCTGCCGAGCACGTCGTCGCACCCGTCCGCCTCGTGGTGCGTGGTTCCACCCGGGGCGGCGCCTAGCCGCGCGAGCGAGCGGCTCTCCGCCTCACCCACTCGCCACCCGGTCAGAGGAGACCAACCCCGTGAGCACCCCTGTGCCTCCGCCCGTCCGCACGACCGTCCGCGCGTCGCTCACCTTCACCAACCCCGTCATCTTCGCGGACGTTCCCGACCCGGACGTCGCCGACGACGGTCGGCACTACTACATGGTCAGCACGACCATGTACTTCGCTCCGAGCGTGCCGATCATGCGATCGAGCGACCTGGTGCACTGGTCGATCGCCGGCTACACCGGCCCGATCCTCGACGACACGGACGCGCTCGCCCTGCGCAACGGGCAGAACGCCTACGGACAGGGCAGCTGGGCCGCGAGCATCAGGTACCACGAGGGCACGTTCTACGTCGCGGTCGGCAGCCTGACCACCAGGAAGACGTACATCTACGCGACGCCCAGCATCGAGCACGGGCCGTGGACGAGGTCGGTCCTCGACGGCTACGCCCACGACCCGTCGCTCCTGTTCGTCGACGAGCATGCCTACCTCGTCTTCGGCGGCGGAGTGATCGACCTGCGCCGGCTCGGCCGGGACGGCGAAGGGACCTTCGTCTGGGACGGCCCGGCGACGCGGCTCGTCGAGGACGCCAACGTCGACCAGGCCAGCGGGCTGGACGCGGAGGGCGCGCACGCCTACAAGATCGGCGACCACTACTACGTCTTCATGATCGAGTGGCCGACGGGCGGGATCCGCCAGGAGGTCGTGTGGCGTTCGACGTCGCTGACGCCGCAGTCCCAGGACGGAACCTGGGAGGGCAGGGTCGTGCTCAGCCAGGCGGTGCGGGTCGAGGGGCGCCAGGGCGACGGCGCCGCTCAGGGCGGCGTCGTCCAGGCGGCTGACGGGCAGTGGTACGCCATGCTCTTCCAGGACGAGGGCCCGCTCGGGCGCTCACCGCAGCTCGCGCGCGTGACCTGGGACGAGGACGGGTGGCCGGCCTACACGCTCGACGCCACGATGGCGGTCCCCACGGGGGCGCCGTCGGCGAAAGCGACGGACCTCCTCGTCTCGGACGACTTCGACAACCAGCCCGCGCCGGCCGGCTACTGGAACACGGCCGACGCCGGTGCACTGACGACGTCGGCCGAGAACCGCTGGAACGGGTCGAGCCTCGGGCTGGCGTGGCAGTGGAACCACAACCCCGACAACCGGTTCTGGTCGCTCACCGACCGGCCTGGCCACCTGCGGCTGACCACGGGCAGCATCGCGTCGGGCATCCTCGACGCCCGCAACACGCTCACCCAGCGCACGTGGGGGCCCGCGAGCGCCGCGGCGATCTCGCTGGACGTCTCCGGGATGAAGGACGGCGACGTCGCCGGCTTGTCCGCGTACCAGCTGAAGTACGGGTACGTGGGGGTCGAGATGGCCGACGGCGCCCGCCGGCTCGTGATGCGCCGTGCCGACCGGCACGGGAGCACCGCCTTCACCAGCGCTCATGTGCCGCTGACGGCAGAGACGGTCCTGCTCCGCGTGGACGTGGACTTCCGGGATGCCGCCGACCGCGCCTCGTTCGCGTACTCGCTCGACGGTGCCGCCTGGACGCCGATCGGCGACGACCTGGCGATGGAGTACAGCCTCGACCACTTCACCGGGTACCGGTTCGCGATCTTCTGCTACGCCACGGCCGAGACCGGTGGCCATGTGGATGTCGACTGGTTCCGTGTCGGCGACGACATCGAAGGGACGAGGCCATGACCAGGCGACTGGTGGACCTGACCGTGGCCGACAAGCCGGTCCCCGGCCCGCTTCGGGGTCGACGCGGCTCGGGTCGCGAGCGGTGGCGCGAGCGCAGGCGCCTTCCTCGCGGCTCTTGCTGTGCGATCGATCGGATCGGCATGCTGAGGGGATGCCCGACGTCGACGATGGTCCGCTGCCGGACGCGGTCGGTCGTCCAGCCCTCCGGGCCCTCGAGGCCGCCGGGTACCGCAGCGTCCGCGACCTCCACGACGTCGGCGAGCGGGATCTGCTCGCTCTGCACGGGGTGGGGCCGCGCGCGATCAGGGTCCTGCGAGAGCACGGCGTAGAGCTCTCGCCGTGACGGGCGAGTCACCCGGCAGCGGACAGGCCCAGCGGTGCTCCTGCGGCGGACGTCAGGAGCCCGTGACTCGCCGGTAGCCCGTGCCGTCCTCGCGGCCGGTCCGGGACCAGCCCCCGGCCGTCACGGACCCGTCCGGCGCGAGGGTGCCGCGCCACGCGTAGGTCGTGGGCCACCGCCGGAACACGGGGACGACGGTCGTGACCACGCGCATGAGGAGCGGCAGCCGCCGCGGGCGCCAGCGCTGCGTCACCCGGAGCGTCACCACGCGCGCGTCGCCGTCCGCACGCACCGACCAGGTGCCGCCGGTGAGGCGGGTGCCGTCGACGTCGGCCATCCACGTGCCCGCCGACGTCCCACCCGGCGCCGGGAACGGGGGAGCGAAGCGCACGGTGGCGCTGTGGTCGCCGTCGGGCCCGTGCCCGACGGCGGTCACGGCGTGGGTGCCGCCGTCGGGCGCGACCTCCGTGGCCTCGTCGCCAGGCGGCCCGGAGCGGACGTCGTCGTCGCGGTTGACCTCCACCGTGACGAGCGGCGCCGCGTACTTGATCAGGTGGCGCCGGTGCAGGCGCGCACCCGGCAGCGTGCCGACGGCGGCGGCCTCGCCGTCGATGCGGACGAGCGGCGGACGGCCCGGCACCCGTCGCACCAGGTCGAAGGCCGGCATCCACACCAGGAGCAGCGACGTGGGCTCGGTGATCGCGGCGCCGACGGGTGCCAGGAGCCCGCCGCGCCGGCGCGCGCGGCCGTCACGGTCGTCGACATCGACCTCCACGACGCGCCCGTCGACGTCCGTGAAGCGCACGTGCGCCGACACGCCGTCCTGGCCCACCGTCAGGCTCGCGACGTCGAAGTGGGTCGTCGACCACGACCGTGTGCCACCCCCGAGCGAATATGCGCGCGGGTCGAGCCGCAGGCCGGGCTGCGCGTAGTAGTCGACCGTCCGGCCCTCCCGGCGGGACAGGAAGGCCAGCATCCCCGTGCCGTGCGCCTCGTCGTCGAACCACTGCAGCTCGAACGCCTCGTAGACCGGGTGGTCCGCGAGCTCGGCGTTGAGCATGGCCGTCAGGGTGCCGACGCGCAGGCGCACGGGGGAGGTGCGGGCCGCCGTCGGCCCGTCCGTGCTCGTCGGTGCCACCACGGCCATCGCGCTCCCCGTCCGCGTCGATGCGAGACACGCTAGCCACCCGCGACGGCGGTCCGCGCGGGCCGAAGGTCCGCCACCACGGCCTCCGGTGCTACTGGGGCACCTGCGGTGTCAGCGCGCGGTCAGCGACTCCAGGATCGGGGCGAGGGCAACCGCGGGCCTCCTCGAGCTGGTCGGCCTCCTCCCAGAGCTACGCCACTCCGAGTCGTTGCCCAGGACGCGCAGGAGCGCCCGGGTGGCGAGCGCGCGCACCTCGGGGTCCGGATCCAGGGAGGAGACGGTGTCCGCCGCGGGGCCGTAGTTCTCGTCGAGCGCGGGGCCGCCGGGACGGCACCGCGCTCGACGGCGACGGCAGCGATGGCGATGGCGGCGGCGGGTCCGCCGGCCGGACGGGGCTCGTGACCCACGGAGCTGCACTGCCAGGATGGCGGTATGCCCTCTTCTGCCCGGACGCCCGGCCGGTCCGACGTCGCCGTCGCGGTCGGGACGTTCCTGGTCGCGCTGACCGCCCTGCTGTCGGTCGCCGCGGCGAGCGGGGTCGATGCGGCCCCCGCGGCGGACCTGCCCGCGCCGACGAGCGCGTCGTGGTGGGCCGGTGTCGCGGTGCTGGTCGCGCAGGCGGTCGTCCTCCTGTGGCGCCGCGTGCACCCGCGGGCAGTCCTGCTGCTGGTGGCCGCCGGGGTGCCGCTCGCTGCCGTGCTCGGGCTCGGCGAGGCCATCGGGACGACGGCGATCCCCGTGCTGGTGGTCGCGTACGGCGCGACGGTCGCCGGGCCGATGCGCTCCGCGGCCCCGGCGCTCGGCGCGGGCGCGGCGCTCGTCGCGGTCGGGACGATGGTGGCCCAGCCCGTTCCCGGCGCGCCGCTGGTGACGGTCGGCGCGGCCCTCGCGCAGGCGGCGGCGATCGTCGGCCTCCC
>NZ_JACEXH010000036.1:0-21212 GCF_014525465.1 Actinotalea sp. JY-7885
CCTCGTCCGCCCGCTGCTCGCCCGGCGCGGCCGTCACCGGCTCGTACGCGGGCTCCTGGTCCTCGAGGGCGGCGGCCGGGATCACGACGGTGGGCGCCTCCCACGGCTGCGGCTGCCACGCGGACCGCCGCTCGGTGGCAGCCGGGGCGGCCTCGGCCGACGGCTCGCCCACCGCGGACTCCTCGGCACGCGGCTCGTCGGCCGCGGGCTCGCCGGCGGAGGGCTCGGTGCCGCCAGGCTCAGTGGACGCCTCGGCCTCGGCGGGCTCGCCGGCGGACGTATCCGCCTCGGCCGGCTCGTGGGCAGCAGGCTCGTCGGCAGCCACCTCCGCCTCGGCCGCCACGTCGGCAGCAGGCTCGTCGGGCGACGCCGCTTCAGCAGCCGGCTCGTCAGCACCGGCCTCGTCAGCAGCCGGCTCGTCAGCAGCCGGCTCGTTGGCACCGGCCCCGTCAGCAGCCGGCTCGTCGGCACCGGCCTCGTCGGCGATCGGCTCGTCGGCGATCGGCTCGTCGGCGCCCGGCTCGACCTCGGCCGGCGCCCCGGCGGGGGCGGACTCGGCCGGTCCGGCGTGCGCGGTCTCGGTGCGCTCCTGCGCGTCCGCGGCGTCCGCGGGCGGCATGGCGGGGCTCGGCTCGCGGGGCGCGTCGTCGTCGGTCGGCGGCGCGGTGTCGAGCGTGCGTCCGTCGGTCATCGGTGTGCGTCTCCCCCTGCAGCGGCGGCGGGGCCTACGCCCGCCGCGCGCGATTCTACGGGGCGTCTCCGCTCACCCCGTGGGACCGCCCAGGGGCCGGTCGCTGAACCACCGCGCGGGCGCGAGCGCCGCGAGGCCGACCACGAGCGCCCCGCCGTACCAGACGTAGCCGACGGGCTCGGCGGCGACGAGCACGTCGCCCCCGGGGCCTCGCATCGCGAGCACGGCGACCGTCGTGACGATGCCCAGGGCGAGCACGAGCATGCCGGCCCAGCCCGCCCATGCCCGCACGAGGACGCCTGCGCTCAGCACCGTGGCGAGCGCGAGCACGAGCCCCCAGGGCTCGTGCCACCGGTGCACCGCGGTGCCGACGACCCCGACGACGACGCCGATGAGGAGGGTGCCCGCGAGGCGGAGCAGGACGCGCACGTCCGTCAGGTCGATCACCCGGTCACGCTACCGTCGCGACGCCGTCGGGCCATGGCACGTGTCGCCCGGCCGCGGCGGCACGGCGGTCGGGCGGGTACCGGTAGCACTCTCGCGCGAGCACGGGCTGCAGGACCGCGTTGCTCAGGGCCAGCCCGGCCACCATGGCGCCGCCCTCGACGCGGCGCACCGCCTGGACCTGCGTGGCGTGGGCGTCGAGCGCGGCCAGCACGCGGTCGAGGACCGGCGCGACCTCGACCCGGACGTCGATGTCCGCGACCGGTACCGCGGCCGACGGCAGGGGCCCGTCGGGGTCGGGCGCGGCCATCCCGTCCCAGGGCGCCCGGGCGAGGACCGAGTACGCGCGCCTCAGCTCGGGCTCGGGCAGCGCGGCCCACAGGACCGTCGGGGCGTGGCCGGCGCCGGAGGCCAGGTCCACGGCACGCGCCAGGACCCGGTGCGCCTGCACGTGGTCGGGGTGCCCGTAGCCGCCGTCGGGCTCGTACCCGACGACGACGTCGGGCCGCCGGTCCAGCAGCAGGGCGGCGAGCGGACGCGCGGCGACGTCGAGCGGGACGTCGGCGAACGCCGTCGGCGGACGGTCGGGCGCCGGCCCCGCCCTGCCGACCGCGAGCCAGGCCATGCCCGAGTCCTCGATCCGCCCGGGCGCGCCCGCCAGCGCGTCGAGGTAGGTGTGGTCGGCCACGCCGAGCGCGGTCAGGGCCGCGGCGAGCTCGTGCTCGCGGTGCGCCGCCAGGGCCGGTCCGTCACCCTCCAGGTGCGCCAGCTCGTCACCGATGACCTCGCCCCGCTCCCCCCGGGTGCACGTGACGACCGTGACCGGGCGGCCCGCCGCGGCCCACGTGGCCAGCAGCGCGCCGGTGCTGAGGGTCTCGTCGTCGGGGTGGGCGTGGACGGCGAGGAGGCCGCCCGCGCTCACGCGCCGCGTCGTCGTCGCCATCGGGTCAGGCTCTCAGTGGGGGCAGCGGCGCGCACGGCCGGACGCCCGTGGGCGCCCGGCCGTGCAGCGGCGTCAGGAACGCTTGGCCCGGGAGGTGATGCGCGCGCGCTCGGTCTGGTCGAGCACGACCTTGCGGATCCGCACGACCTCGGGCGTGACCTCGACGCACTCGTCCTCGCGCGCGAACTCCAGCGACTCCTCGAGCGTCAGCTTGCGCGGCGGCACGAGGTTCTCGAAGTTGTCGGCCGTCGAGGACCGCATGTTCGTGAGCTTCTTCTCCTTGGTGATGTTCACGTCCATGTCCTCGTTGCGCGAGTTCTCACCGACGATCTGGCCCTCGTACACCTCGGCCGTGGGCTCGACGAAGAAGCTGCCCCGCTCCTGCAGGTTGATCATCGCGAAGGGCGTGACCTTGCCGGCGCGGTCGGCCACGAGCGAGCCCGTGTTGCGGGTCTCGATCGGGCCGGCCCACGGCTCGTAGCCGTGCGCGATGGAGGAGGCGATGCCGGTGCCGCGCGTCTCCGTGAGGAACTGCGTGCGGAAGCCGATGAGACCGCGCGCGGGGACGACGAACTCCATCCGGACCCACCCGGTGCCGTGGTTCGACATGGTCTCCATGCGGCCCTTGCGCTGCGCGAGGAGCTGTGTGACCGCGCCGAGGTACTCCTCGGGCACGTCGATCGTCATGTGCTCCATGGGCTCGTGCACCTTGCCGTCGACCTGCCGCGTGACCACCTGCGGCTTGCCGACGGTCAGCTCGAAGCCCTCGCGCCGCATCTGCTCGACCAGGATGGCCAGCGCGAGCTCGCCGCGGCCCTGGACCTCCCAGGCGTCGGGACGCTCGGTCGGGAGCACGCGCAGGGACACGTTGCCGATGAGCTCGGAGTCCAGGCGGTCCTTCACCTGCCGCGCCGTGACCTTGTGCCCCTTGCCGCCCTTGCCGGCCAGCGGCGAGGTGTTGATGCCGATGGTCATCGAGATGGCGGGGTCGTCGACCGTGATCAGCGGCAGCGGCCGCGGGTCGGCCGGGTCCGTGAGCGTCTCGCCGATCGTGATGTCGGCGATGCCCGCGACGGCGACGATGTCGCCCGGACCGGCCTCGTCCGTGGGGACGCGGTCGAGCGCCTTGGTCTCGAGCAGCTCGGTGATCTTGACGTTCTGCATCGTGCCGTCGGCGCGGGCCCAGGCGACGGTCTGACCCTTGCGGATGGTCCCGTTGAAGACGCGGAGCAGCGCGAGACGGCCGAGGAACGGGGACGCGTCGAGGTTGGTGACGTGCGCCTGCAGGGGCGCGCCCTCCTCGTACGTGGGCGCCGGGATCTTCTCGAGGATGGTCGCGAAGAGCGGCTCGAGATCGGGGTTCTCCGGCAGCGTGCCGTCGGCGGGCTGCTCGAGCGACGCACGCCCGGCCTTCGCCGCGGCGTAGACGACCGGGACGTCGAGGATCGCGTCGAGGTCCAGGTCCGGGACCTCGTCGTGCAGGTCGCTCGCGAGCCCGAGGAGCAGGTCGGTCGACTCGTGGACGACCTCCTCGATCCGGGAGTCGGGGCGGTCGACCTTGTTGACGAGGAGGATCACGGGGAGCTTCGCGGCCAGCGCCTTGCGCAGCACGAAGCGGGTCTGCGGCAGCGGTCCCTCGCTGGCGTCCACCAGCAGGACGACGCCGTCGACCATCGACAGGCCGCGCTCGACCTCGCCACCGAAGTCGGCGTGACCCGGGGTGTCGATGACGTTGATCGTGATGCCGTCGGGCGCCCCCGCCGCGGCGGCCGCCGGGCCGCGGTACCGGATCGCCGTGTTCTTGGCGAGGATCGTGATGCCCTTCTCACGCTCCAGGTCGCCGGAGTCCATCGCGCGCTCGTCGACGTGGGCGTGCGAGCCGAACGAGCCGGACTGCCACAGCATGGCGTCGACGAGGGTGGTCTTGCCGTGGTCGACATGGGCGACGATCGCCACGTTGCGCAGGTCGGAGCGCACAGGCATGCGGGTACTCATCTCAGCAGAAGAAGGGGGTTTCCGGCGCCGCGTCGTCGGGCGCGCCGAGCAATCTTACCTGAGCGACCGAACCGCGCCCGACGGAAGGGCCGCCGCACCCCGGGAATGCGACCGGCTCGCCGGTTCGGCGGGTGCCGAACCGGCGAGCCGGTCGTGGGACGGGGTGGGTCAGATGCCGGACGCCGAGGGGTGGTCCCCGCCGTCGACGTGCGCGCCGTGCGTGCCCTGACGCGCGGCGAGCCGCGCGGCCTCCTCCTCCTCGCGCAGGATCTCGAGCCGCTGCGCCTCGAGCATCGCGTCGCGCGTCTCCCGCCGGACGCGCTGCGCCTCCGGGTCGGGCACGGGCACGGCGGCCAGCAGGCGCTGGGTGTACGGGTCCCGCGGGCTGTTGATCACCTGGTCCGTGGGGCCGACCTCGACCAGCCGGCCGTGGTGCATGACCGCGATCCGGTCGGAGAGCATCTCGACCACGGCGAGGTCGTGGCTGATGAACAGGCACGCGAAGCCGTGCTCGCGCTGGAGCTCGCGGAACAGGTCGAGGACCGTCGCCTGCACCGAGACGTCGAGGGCCGACGTCGGCTCGTCGGCGACCAGCAGCTTCGGCTCGAGCGAGAGCGCCCGGGCGATGCCCACGCGCTGGCGCTGGCCGCCGGAGAGCTCGTGCGGGTAGCGGTTGCGCATGGCACGCGAGAGCTGCACCTGGTCGAGGAGTCGCTCGATCTCCCGGTTGAGCGCCTCGCCCTTGATGCCGCGGTGCAGCATGAGCGGCTCACCGATCGACTCCCCGATGGGCAGCCGCGGGTTGAGCGACGAGCCCGGATCCTGGAAGACGATGCCGACCTTGCTGCGCAGGGGCATGAGGTCCTTGCGCGTCGCACCGACCATGTTCTGCCCGACGATCGTGAGCTCGCCGCCGGTGACGGGCAGGAGTCCCACGACGGCACGACCGATCGTGGTCTTCCCCGACCCCGACTCACCCACGAGCCCGACGACCTCGCCCTGCCGGATCGTCAGGTCGACGCCGTCGACGGCCCGGAAGGCCGCGGTACGGCGGCGGCCCGGGTACTCGATGACCATGTTCTTGGCCTCGAGGACGATGTCGCGCGAGGTCGACGCCGGCTCCGCCATCGTGTCCTGCGGCGACGCCGCCGTGCCCTGCGGCGCCTGCGGACCGGAGTGCCGCCCCAGGTGGGGGACGGCGTCGAGGAGCTTGATCGTGTAGGGGTGCTGGGGTGCCCCGAAGATCTGGGCGGTCGTGCCCTGCTCGACGATCCGGCCGTCCTTCATGACGATGATCCGGTCCGCCATGTCGGCGACGACACCCATGTCGTGGGTGATGAGCACGATGCCCGAGTTGATGCGGGTCCGCAGGTCGCGCATCAGCTTGAGGATCTCGGCCTGCACGGTGACGTCGAGCGCCGTCGTGGGCTCGTCCGCGATGAGGAGGGTGGGGTCGCACGCCAGCGCCTGGGCGATCATCGCGCGCTGCCGCTGGCCGCCCGAGAGCTGGTGCGGGTAGGAGTGGAACCGCTTCTCCGGATCCGGGAGCTCGACCAGGCGCAGCAGCTCGACCGCGCGCTCGCGGGCATCGGCCGGGCCGATCTCGAAGTGCGCCCGCAGGGTCTCCACGATCTGGAAGCCCACGGTGTACACGGGGTTCAGGGCCGTCATCGGCTCCTGGAAGATGACCGCGATCTCCTTGCCGCGGATCCGGCGCAGTCGGCCGCTCGACATCCCGATGAGCTCGCGGTCGCCCAGCTTGGCGCTGCCGCTGGCCCGGCCGTTGGACGGCAGGAGGCCCAGCAGCGACATCGACGACTGCGTCTTGCCGGAGCCCGACTCACCGACGATCGCCAGGACCTCGCCGGGACGCACGTCGTAGCTGATGTCCACCGCCGCGGGGAACCACTCGCCGTCGACCCAGAAGTCGACCCGGAGGTCACGCACGGACAGCACGGGCGCCTCGGTCTTGAGGCCCCCGTCGGGGGAGGTGTCGATCGCCACGTTGATCAGGATCCTTCCTGGTTGCGGCCGCTCGCGAGCGGGTCGTGCCCGCTCGCGGCGGTCCGCGCGTCTGCCAGCATGGGTCGGTGCGACCCGAGTCCGTGTTCTCCTCCGGCTACGGCCGCGTCCTGACCGCGCTCACCGCTGTGGCGGCCGTCGTCGCCGTCGCGGGCCTCGCGGGCTCCGTCGCGGTCCGCGACCTGGTGCTCGGCGCGGCGCTCGCCGGCCTCGCCGTGCTGGCCGTCTGGGCGCTCTTCGCCCGGCCGGCCGTCGAGGTGTCCGACGGCGAGATCGTCATCCGCAACGTGCTGCGGACCGTCCGCATCCCGTGGCCGACCGTCGAGGGCGCCGACGTGCGGTGGAACCTCGTCGTGCGCACGACCTCCGGCGAGTGGACCGCCTGGGCGGCGCCCCGCTCCAGCGACACCGCCCGGCCGCTGCGCCGAGGGCGGCAGGGGCCGGCCGAGGCCGCCGCCGACGCCATCGACGAGCGGCTCACCGAGCTGCGCGCCGCCGGCCATCTCGACGGCGCCCGGGAGACCGCCAGGGAGCACGGCATCCGGCCGACCGTGACGTGGCACGCGGGGACGCTGCTCGCCGCCGCCGGCCTCGTCGTCGTGGCAGCGGTGTCGCGGGTGCTGTGACCGCGCGCGGCATGCCGCCCTCACAGAGGGCCCCCGCGGCGGCGCGCGATGTCGGCGCCGCCCTCCGGCCGGCCGTCGGACGGACGCACCGGCTCGGTGTCGGTGCTGATGGTCTTGCGCGGCGCCCCGGCGCCCGCGCGCGCCATGGCCCGCACGCTCGGGATGCGCTTCTGGCGCGGGTCGAACGCGTCCCGCAGGCCGTCACCGATGAAGTTGATGCTCAGCGCGATGACGATGATGAACAGGCCCGGCCACCAGAAGAGCCACGGGCGCGTCGAGAACGCCGACTGGTACTCGTTGATGAGCCGGCCCAGGGAGATCTCGGGGCGCTGGATGCCGAACCCGAGGTAGGACAGGGCCGTCTCGAGCAGGATCGCCGAGCTCATGAGCAGCGTCGTCGCGACGATGATCACGCCCACCGCGTTCGGCAGGATGTGCTTGAAGATGATCCGTCGGCTGCTGGCCCCGGCGACCCGCGCCGCGTCGACGAACTCCCGCTCGCGGAGCGTGAGGAACTCGCCGCGCACCAGGCGTGCGAGGCCGGTCCACAGGATCAGGCCCATGGCGGCGGCGAAGAGCGTCGAGCTGACCTGGCCGGCGAGCTTGCCGATCACGGCACCGATGACGATGGTCGGGATCGTGATGAACAGGTCGGTGGTCCGCATGAGGATGGTCTCGACACGGCCCCGGAAGAACCCGGCGAGCGACCCCACGGTCACGCCGATGAGGCACGCGACCAGGCCGATCACGAGCGTGACCTTGAGCGACGTCTGCACGCCCAGCATCACCTGGGAGAACATGTCGCGACCGATCTCGTCCTGCCCGAAGGGGTGCTGGCCGATCTCGAAGCCCGAGCCGCCCAGCCACGTGGGCATGCTGAGCGTCGGTGCGCCGCCGGCGTTGACGATGGGCCCCCGGCCCCCGTGCTGCCACCAGCCGTCGATCGGCCCGACGCCCACCGACGAGAAGGCCAGGACGGCCACGAGGATGAGCATCGTCAGACCGGCCAGCGCGCCCTTGTGCCGGAAGAAGCGCCGGCGGACGATCTGCCCCTGGGACAGGCCAGCGACCTCCTTGAGCTCGATCGCGTTCTCGACGTGCTCGTCGGGGTTCGTGGAGGTGCTCATGCTTCCAACCTGATCCGGGGGTCAACGGCCGCGTAGATGATGTCGGCCACGATGTTCGCGATGATCGCCAAGGAGGCGGTGATCAAGAGGTAGGCCATCACCGGCTCGAGCTCGGCGTCGCGCAGCGACGTGATGAACAGCTGCCCCATACCTGGCCGTGCGAAGACCGCCTCGGTGATGACGGCGCCGCCGATGAGCGTGATGATGTCGATCGGCACGATCGTCGCGAGCGGGATCAGGCTGTTGCGGAAGCCGTGCCGCACGACGACGAGCCGCTCGGGCAGCCCCTTGGCACGAGCCGTGCGGATGTAGTCCTGGTTCATCACCTCGAGCATGCTCGAGCGCGAGTAGCGGGTGTAGGCCGCGAACGCGATGAGGATGAGGGTCAGGGTCGGCAGCAGCAGGTGGGTGAAGGAGTCCAGCACCTGCACCCAGTAGTTGCCGCCGAGGTTCGGCGTCCGGTCACCGAACGTCGGGATGGGCCGGCCGCCCAGGGCGTCGAAGTACGCCGGCCAGACCTTCATCACCTGGTCGAGGAAGATGAGCCCGCCGACGACGAACGCCGTGATCGCCGCCGTGCGCGCCGAGACGCCCCGGTCCGGTCCGCCGAACGCGTAGCCGATCCCGACGCCCACGGCGACGGTGAGCAGACCGAGGCCCGCGATGAGCAGGTGGGACTCGCCGATGGCCCGGAAGACCTGCTGCATCGGGTAGTACAGCGCCACGCCGACGGCGACGGACGTGAGCGCGGCGTAGAGCGCGCGCCGGTTCTGCAGGCCCGCAGAGACCGCGGTGACCGCGAGGGCGACCGCGCCACCGAGGACCAGGAGCAGCACGGGGCCGATGCGGGGGTGCAGCCACCAGTCGGTCAGCTGCAGGAACAGCAGCATCCCGGCGGTCGCCGCCGCCGCGAGGGCGAACGTCTGGGCCCGGCGACGCGCGGTGCCGCCGACGGCCAGCATCCAGAAGACACCCGCCACGACCGCGAGCACCGCGATGGCGAGGCCGCTGAAGCGCGGGTCACGCAGGAAGTCGTTGAAGCCGATGGCCCCCCACTGCTTGAGGAGCACGGCGACCCAGAACGAGGGCAGCGAGTACAGCAGGAAGGACAGGAAGATGATCAGGTAGTCGAACGCGCTGTACTGCCGAAGCGCGGAGATGATGCCGATGATGACGCCGAGCACGAGGGAGAGCAGCGTCGCGGCGACCACGAGCTCGAGCGTGGAGCCGATCGCCGTCTGCACCAGCTTGCTGACCGGCTCGCCCGAGCGCCACGCGACGCCGAAGTCGCCGGTGAGCACGTTCGCGAACCACTGGAAGAACCGCACGACGGGGTTCACGTCCAGCTGCAGCAGCTCCGTGCGCTGCGCGATCATCTGCTGCTTGTTGGCCGCCGCGCTCTCGCGCAGGTCGGCCAGGGGGTCCACGGCGCGGTTGACGAGCTGGTACATCAGGAAGATCGCCACGAAGAGCGTGACGAGGCCGGCCAGTGCGCGGCGGGTGAGGAAGGTCAGCACGGGGGAGGTCCTCGCAGTCGACAAGGTGACGTCGCCGCCACAGCCGGTGATCCTAACGGCAGCGGTACGGCGATCCGCACGGTCCGGGCGTCGGACGTGCGCGGCGTCACACGACCGAGGGCGCCGGGGTGGTCGCCCCGGCGCCCTCGGTCAGGGATGTGACGTCCTGGTGCCGGGGGCGGACAACCGCCCGCCCCCGGCCAGGGTGTGTGTCAGCAGGTCACTCGGCGGCGCTGCCGCCGGCCGCCCACTCCCAGAAGCCGGCGAAGATCGTCGGCGAGATGGAGATCTTGTTCACGTTGGAGATCTTCTCCGGGTTCCAGGCGGTGACGCCCGGGAACTGGAAGATCGTCACACCGAACGCGTCGTCCACCAGGTGGGTCTCGATCTGGGCGAGGAGCTCCTCCTGGGCCTCGACCTCGGTCTCGACCTCGAGCTGCGAGTACAGCTCGTCCACCTCGGGGTTGGAGTACCCGTAGTAGTTGTTGCCCCCGCCGGTGATGTAGTTCGCCTGCGACTCCGAGACCGCGGTGGACTGCGACTGCCAGCCGAACAGGGCCGCGTCGTAGAACGCCGGGGAGTTCGACAGGTCGGTGCCCCAGTCGACCTGGACCTGGTACGGGGTGACCGTGAAGCCGGCCTCGGCCGCAGAGGCCGCGATCAGCTCGTACTCGTTCTGGCGGCGCGTGTTGTCCGGGTCGAACAGCAGTCGCACCGGGACCGGCGTGGTGACGCCGGCCTCGGCCAGCAGCGCCTGCGCACCGGCGATGTCCGGCTCGGCGTACAGCGTCTCCATGCCGTTCGCCTCGGTGATGCCGTCGTACATCGGCGAGCCGGGGACGACGGTGTACGAGTTGCGCAGCTCCGCGTTCGGGTTGAGCGGCTTGATGAGCGTGTCGACGATCTCCTGACGCGGGATCGTCATGAGGAACGCCTGGCGCACGGCCTTGGCCTTCTCGGCGTCGCCACCGTAGGCGGCGGGGTCGAACGGACCGCCGTTGCCCATCTGGAGGTCGACGTGCTCGTACGTGCCCTCGTCGGACGTGACGATCTCGACGCCCTCGATCTCCTCGAGAGCGGTCAGGACGTCAGCGGTCGCCTGCGGGCTGATGAGGTCGACCTCACCGTTCTGCAGCGCCTGGACCTGGCCCATCGGGTCGCCGTTCCAGCGGATGGTGACCGTCTCGATCTGCGCCTCGAGGTCACCCTCGTAGTTCTCGTTGGCGACGAGCGTCATGTACTGGTCGGTGACGAACTCCGACATGACGTACGCGGCCGAGGAGAGGTACAGGCCCTCGTCGTCCGGGAGCTCGGTGTAGTTGAAGTCCTGGCTCCAGACCTTGGCGATCTTCGACAGCGCGTCGACGTCACCCTCGGTGATCGCGTCCGCGACCGCCTGCTTGGCCTCCTCGGCGTCCTCGATGCCGAGGGCGCGCTGACCGACGACGTGCGCCGGCAGCGTCGGGCCGGTGGAGCAGACCTCCCAGTCGGCGAACGGCTTGGACCACACGAACGTGATCTTCTTGTCGTCGACCTCGGGGGTCTCCTCGACCAGGGGCATGCAGGCGGAGACGGCGTCGAAGTACACGCCGGCGTCCAGCGCCTCCTGGTTGAGGACGTTGCCGTCCTCGTCCGTCTCGGCCTCGACGTTGTTGAACGTCTGGCTCTGAGCGGCCCACTCCAGGAGGAAGTCGCGGCCGTCCAGCTCCACGCCGTCCGACCACACCGCGGTGTCGGCGAACGTGTACTCGACCGTCAGGGGGTCGTCCGACGTCTTCTCGTACGTGCCGTACGACTCGTCCTGGACGAGGTTCAGGTCGGCGTCGTAGTAGTTGAACGACGACGCGACCAGGTACTTCACGACCGTGTTGGCGGTCGCGTTGCCCGTCGCGCTGTTGTTGTTGTACGAGAAGAAGGGCTGGTTCCAGGCGATGTTGACGGCGGTCTCGGTGTTGATACCGGCGTTGTCGTCGTCACCGCCGTTCTCGCCGTTGTCTCCGGCGTCGGAGCAGCCGGCGAGCACGAGCGCGCTCGCGGCGACGACGGCGGTTGCCGCCAGCCTGCGTGAGATCCTCAATGTTCCTCCTGGGAAGGATGTGGGGTCGGCCGGTGCGGGCACTGAGGGATGCTCGGGCGCGCAGGTCGTCCACCGTGGATTTCGCAACCGTACAACCTGAAATCCCGACATCCGGGACGCGCGGGTAAGCGCTCGCTGATCGTTACCCATTTGATACTGGGCAGTAGGTCTCGACATGTGAGATTTGGGACCGTCGTGCGGTACACGAGCCATGATCGCGTGCGGGACGTCACATCCCGGACATCTTCCGGTGACCTCCCGGTGACGTCCGAGGGGCCGTGGGACCGGGGCCGTCGCGGAGCTCCTTGCCCATCCGCACGACCTCCACGGGCCCGCCGGGGAACGGTTCGGGCCCGCGCGAGCGTTCCGTGAAGCCGAACCGGTCGAACGCGGGCGCGGACCGCAGGGACGCGGTCGTGCGCAGCCGGACCGTGCCGCTGTCGACCGCAGCGCGCTCCAGCGCCTCGTACATGGCGCGGGCGACGCCCCGGCCGCCGTGCTCGGGGTGCACGTAGAGCTGCTGGACCTCCTCGCCCTCGAGGCACGCCCAGCCCACGACCTCCCCGTCCACCGTCGCGACGACGCCGAGCGCCTGCGCGACGAGGTGCCGCAGGCGCTCGGACGAGCCGCCGGACGCCCACGCGTCGACGGTCGCGGCGTCGTAGACCTCGGCGGCCGAGACGCGGATGGCGCGCTCGCGGACGAGCAGGATCGCGGGGACGTCGTCGGTCGTGGCGCGACGCACGTCCGCCGGGACCGGCCGCGTCACCGGCGCCAGAAGAGGTGGTGGACGACGCCGCTGGTGCTCGGCACCGCCTCGTGGTGGAACCGGTCGTCGAGCTCGTCGGGGTGCTCCCACAGCCGGCTGCCGGCGCCCAGGCTCACCGGCGCGACGGCCACGTGCATCGTGTCCACCAGGTCCGCGTCGAGGAACTCCCGGATCGTCCGGGCGCCGCCACCGAGGCGCACGTCCCGTCCGTCAGCGGCGGCGCGGGCCTGCGCGAGCACCGCGGCGGGATCGCCCCCGACGAAGTGGAAGGTCGTCTCGCCCCGCGCGAACGACGGGCGCGGGTGGTGGGTCAGCACGAAGACCGGCGTGTGGAAGGGAGGCTCGTCACCCCACCAGCCCTGCCACGCGTGGTCCGCCCACGGCCCCCGCTGCGGGCCGAACTTGTTGCGTCCCATGACCTCGGCGCCGATGTTGTTGCCGAAGTCGCGGGTGAGGTAGTCGTCGAGCCCGCGCGTGCCGCCCGGTGAGGTGCGGTTCGGCCAGCTCGCGGTCGCCATGGCCCAGGCGAGGAGCGTGCCGGGGTCCGCCTGGCCGAAGGGCCGTTCGAGGGTCTGGTCGACGCCGGCGCCGTAGCCGTCGGCCGAGACGCTGAAGTTCTGCACTCGTAGCAGCTGTGGCACGTTCGCTCCTCCGTGGTGGGACCGGCGGGAGGTACGACTCGGCCCGCGCGGAGAACTGATCGGTGCCCGGGCGGGCGATCCGGGGCGGCGCGCGTCGCCGCCTCAGGACGTCAGTGGCTTGACCATGATCAGGCAGGGGGTGTCCTCGCCCCACAGGTCCGTCTCCTCGAGCGCGAGGAAGCCCCGGGCCTCGTAGAAGCGGCGCGTGCGGGCGTAGCCGGCGTCGGGGTGCGAGGCGCCGAGCGTCTTGACCATGAGGAGCCGCACGCCGCGGGCCGCGCCGTCCCGCTCGAGGGCGTCGACCATCGCGGTCCCGACGCCCGACCCGTGGCGCGTGCGATCGGTCACGATGAGGTGGATCTCGGCGACATGGGGGAAGTGCCTGTCGACGAGGGTCGCCCCGAGCACCTGGCCGGTGTGGTCCCGTACCGTCCACGTCTCCTTGGTCCTGGCCGCCTCGACGTACTCGGCGTTGGACTCCTCGCGCCCGAACCACTCGGGCACCGTGGCGAGGAGCCGCGCGACGTCGTCCGGGACCGGGCGGTCGGGTCCCGCGACCCAGGCGGGGGTGCCACTCGCGCGCGCCCACCCAGAGGAAGCCCTGGGAGAGGCAGGCGTCGCGGACTCTGCCGACGGGCCTTCGGGCACGACTCGAGCTCGTGGCCGATCCGAGGCCGCGAGTGCGACGACAGGGAAGAGCTCCGTCCTGCCCACCACCCGGTCGCGCTCACCGGCGAGGGCACGCCGCCGGGGATCGGCGAGGTAGGAGTCCAGGGACGCCTGGGAGGGGAAGCGGTAGAGCTGCACCTCGGTGGGCTGGCCCCCGTCGGCGATGCTCTGGAGCCGCTGGAGCACCTGTCCCCCGTGCTCCGGGACCAGGGCCAGCACACGGTCCTCGTACTCCCTGAGCCCGGCCGCCTCGCCCTCGCGGGCCCAGAGCAGGCAACAGAGCTGCACCGCGTCGCCGTCGCTCATGGCCGGAGCGTAGTCACCTGCCTGACGATGTCGGCGATGCGCTGCTCCGTCGCTTCGTCGACGCTCTCGAAGTACCAGGCCGCCGGCATGAGGGCTCCATCCACGCCGCCAGCGGGCCTGAAGTCGGCCTTCTCAGTGATCGCGAGGTTGAGGCGATCGTCGCTGCGCAGTGTCACCAGGGCTGGGGTGCTCGCCGAGAATGCGTATGCCGGCATCCCGTACCAGATCCGCGGCTTCAGGTCGGGAGCGGCGGTCATGATGACGTCGTGCACGCGCTGCACGATCGAACGCCGCGGCTCGTCCATCTTCGCGATCTTGTCGATGACCTGAGCGAGGTTCTTCTCGTCCTTCGACGGCATGTGCTGTCCTCTCGTCGGCCGATGCCGAGCATCGTCCACATGAAGTCGGCGCATCGGTGCGCCGCACCCCAACCGGACGTGTCCCGAACGTGTCAGGCCTCTCCGAGAAGATTCAGGTGATCGTCACCTGGAAGTGCTGTCGGTGGCGCGAACCACCGTCGCTCAGCATAGCCGCCGACGTCGACGAGACAACCCGTCTCCGGTGCTCCAGCCGTCGCCGTACCGGACCCGACTACACGTTGAAGCGGAACTCCACCACGTCGCCGTCGGCCATGACGTAGTCCTTGCCCTCGATGCGCGCCTTGCCGGCCGCCCGGGCGGCCGCGATGGAGCCGGCCTCGACGAGGTCGTCGAACGAGATGACCTCGGCCTTGATGAAGCCGCGCTCGAAGTCGGTGTGGATGACGCCGGCGGCCTGGGGAGCGGTCCAGCCCGTGCGGATGGTCCAGGCGCGGGCCTCCTTCGGCCCCGCCGTGAGGTAGGTCTGCAGGCCGAGGGTGTGGAAGCCGACCCGGGCGAGCTGGTCGAGCCCCGCCTCCGCCTGACCGGACTCGGCGAGCATCTCCGCCGCGTCCTCGGGCTCGAGCTCGACGAGCTCGGACTCGAGCTTCGCGTCGAGGAACACGCAGTCGGCCGGGGCCACGAGCTCGGTGAGCTTGGCCTTCATCGCCTCGTCCGCGAGGCCGGCGTCGTCGGTGTTGAAGACGTAGATGAACGGCTTGGTCGTGAGGAGCTGGAGCTCGCGGAGCGCGGCCGGGTCGACGCCCGCCTTGGTCAGGCGGTCCTGCGCGGCGAACAGCGTGCTGCCCTCGGCGAGCACCTCCTGCGCGCGCTGGGCCGCCGTGAGGACGGCGGGGTCCGTCTTCTTGCCGCGGACCTCCTTCTCGAGGCGCGGGATGGCGCGCTCGACCGTCTGCAGGTCGGCCAGGACGAGCTCGGTGTTGATCGTCTCGATGTCGTCGGCCGGGTCGATCCGCCCCTCGACGTGCACGACGTCGGCGTCGGCGAAGGCCCTGACCACCTGGCAGATCGCGTCCGCCTCGCGGATGTTCGCCAGGAACTTGTTGCCCAGGCCCTCGCCCTCGCTGGCGCCGCGCACGATGCCGGCGATGTCCACGAAGGAGACGACCGCGGGGACGATCCGCTCGCTGCCGAAGATCTCCGCGAGCGTCTGCAGGCGGGGGTCCGGCAGCGGGACGACGCCGATGTTCGGCTCGATGGTCGCGAACGGGTAGTTCGCCGCCAGGACCTGGTTGCGGGTCAGCGCGTTGAAGAGGGTGGACTTGCCGACGTTGGGCAGGCCGACGATGCCGATGGTGAGAGCCACGGGAGACGAGTCTACGGGCGCCCGACGTCGCTCTCGTCGGCGCGCGTGCGGTCGCCGGCCGGCGCCCGTCGCGTCAGCGCACGCCGCTCGGCGCTGCGCCACATCACCGAGGCGAGCGCGACGCCGGACAGCACGCCCACCGAGACGGCGACCATGGTGGCGACCGCGGTGATGACGATGCCGAGCGACCTGCCCTGGTCGCTGGCGAACGCGGTGAGCCCGACCAGGCTCAGCGCACCGGGGACGAGCACCCAGAACGCTGGCAGGACGGCGACGAGCAGCGGCGGGCCGTTCGGCCGCGCCGCGGCGATCGCGGCGACCGGCGTCATCACGAGCGCACCGACGAACGCCGACACCACGCCACCGAACAGGAGGCCACCGATCACCTGCCCCGCGTAGGCGACGACGAGCACGAGGAGCACCCACGGCACCGCCTCGCGCCGCACGCAGTGGTGGCTCGTCACCCCCAGGCCGTAGACGAGCAGGCCGACCCACGGCCAGACGAGGCTCGGCGAGCCTCCGGGCGCGTCGGCGATGACGGTGGAGGGCACACCGACCAACCCTGCCGCGGCGGTGATGCCGCCGGCGAGCAGCAGCAGCTGCATGGCGCCGGCGGCGAGACGCCCCGCGCCGGCCACCATCTGGCGGGTCGCCAGGTCGATGGACGCCGTCGTGAGCAGGGCGCCGGGAAGGAACGACACGAGCGGGGCGACGAGCGGCACGCGCGCATCGGTGACGAGGCCCGCCCGCGCCAGGAGGAACGCCGCCAGCGCCACGCCGAACGCGCACCCGAGCACCACGAGCGCCTGGTACGCGGAGCCCCAGCGCCCGGCACGGACCTGCACGGCGGCGACGCCCGCGCCGAGCAGCGCGGCGACCAGCACGTCCTTGGGCGAACCGCCGAGGATCATCGCGATGCCGACGGACAGCCCCACGTACCCGACGAGGCGCGCGAGCGGCGGGTAGAGGGGCGCGGACGCGAGCGTCGTGGCGATCCGCACGATCCCCTCGCGCGCGCTCACCCGCCGGTGCTCCGCGTCCTGCGCGACCTCGAGCACGCCGTGCACCTGGTCGAGGCGCAGGGCCCGTGAGCCGGCACCCGCGGCGGCCGTGTGCGTGTCCCCGCCGCCCGGGAGCGACACGACCAGCGCCGTCGGCAGGACGACGGTCTGCACGCCGCCGGCACCGTTCACCTGCGCGACGCGTCGCAGGGTGTCCTCGACCTGCACGACCGGCGCCCCCGCGTCCAGGAGCGCGCCGCCGAGGTCGAGCAGGAACCGCACGACCTCGGCGTCGTCCGTCGGGCCGGTGCCATCGGCCTCGCGTGCGGTCGAGGTCGACCCGGGCCCGGGGACCGGGCGGCCGACGAGCGTGTCGCCCAGCGACGCGCCCCCGACCGGTGCGTCGGCGCCGAGAGTGTGCCGGGCCGTGCCGGCGCCGGTCGCGTCGTCCCCGGACGCCGACGCGCGTCCCGCCTCGGCCACGAAGCGACGGCGCAGGAGGACGAGGCCGAGGACGACGAGCGCCAGGACGATCGCCGCGACCACGACGGTGGCCGTCGGGATCTGCGACGTCGTGACCGACGGCGGTACCGGTGCCGGGACCTCGGTGACCGTGCCCGTCGCCGGGACCGTGGCGCTCGGGCTCGGGTCCGGGGTCGTCGGCACGTCCGGGCTGGGCTGCGCGCTCTGCTGGGGCGCGGGCTCCTCGGACGGCGCCGGCGTCGGGTCCGGGCTGGGGGCCGGGGCGTCCGTCGGGACGGCGGTGGGCTGCGCGGTGCCCGGCACGCCGTCCGGCTGGGGCAGCGGCGTGGCCGACGGTTCGCCGAGGGGCGCCGGCGGCGACGGAACGGTCTCGGCCGGTGCCGTCATCGCCGCGGGGTGCGTACCGGCCGAGCGGTCATCGGTGCTGCCTCCTGCCCCCGTGCTGCGCTGCGCCGGGCGTGGCTCCGACGCTACCGCCGCCCCCGGCGCCGCGCGTGCCGACGGCCCCGGGTGCGGCCGATGTCGGAGGCGGCTGCGACGGTGGTGCCATGGACATCATGGTCACCCTGGCCGCGCTCGTCGTCGGGCTCCTCGTGGGCTGGCTCGTCGCGACCCAGCGAGCCGCCGCGCAGGCGCAGCGGTCGTCGGCAGCCCTCGGCCAGGCGCGCGCGGACCTGGCCGCCGAGCGGCGGCTCGCGCTGGAGCGGGAGGCGCTGGTCGAGCGCGAGCGCGCACGGCTCGACGACCACTTCCGGACCCTGGCCGCCGACGCGCTCGCCTCGAACAACGAGCAGTTCCTGGCGCTCGCCGACCAGCGGCTCGCGGCCAGCCACCAGGTGCAGGCGGGCGAGCTCGCGCAGCGCGAGCGCGCGGTGCGGGCGCTCGTCGAGCCGATCGCGTCGGTCCTCGACCAGATCCGTGCCGACGTCGCGAGCGCGGAGCAGCACCGCGCGGCGGGGAGCGCCGCGCTCGCCGAGCAGGTCCGGGCCATGCGGGAGACGTCGGAGCTGCTGCGCGGCGAGACGAGCCAGCTCGTCACGGCCCTGCGGTCCTCACAGGTCCGCGGGCGGTGGGGCGAGCTCCAGCTGCGTCGGGTCGTGGAGGCCGCCGGGATGCTCGAGCACGTCGACTTCGTCGAGCAGGGGGGCGTCCGGACCGGCGAGGGACTGCGCCGCCCCGACCTCGTCGTGCGGCTCGGCGGGGGCAAGCAGGTCGTCGTCGACGCCAAGGTCGCCTTCCTCGGCTACCTCGACGCCGTCCAGGCGACCGACGACGCCGTCCGGCGCGAGCGCATGGCGGCCCACGCCCGACACCTGCGCAAGCACGTCGACGACCTCGCGGGCAAGCAGTACTGGGAGCACCTCGCCCCCACCCCGGAGTTCGTGGTCATGTTCGTGCCCGCGGAGCCGTTCCTGCACGCGGCGCTGGAGGTGGACCCGGCGCTCTACGAGTACGCGATGGAGCGCAACGTCGTGCTCGCGACGCCCATGACCCTCGTCGCACTCCTGCGCAGCGTCGCCTACGCGTGGCGGCAGGAGGCGCTCGCGGCCAATGCGCAGGAGGTGCTGACGCTCGGCCGCGAGCTGCACGGGCGGCTCGCGACGCTCGGCGGTCATGTCGGCCGGCTCGGACGCCAGCTCGACGGTGCCGTGCGCGCCTACAACGACTCGGTCAGCTCGCTCGAGTCGCGCGTCCTCGTGAGCGCGCGGCGACTGGCCGAGCTCAAGGTCACCGACGAGGACCTGGAGACACCCGCGCAGGTCGAGCGGGTGGCCCGGCAGGTCCAGGCGCCGGAGCTCGTCGCGTCGGCGGGCCAGCGCGTCGTCGCGCTCGACGACGCCCTGTGGTCGGCGTCGGGGACGACGGACGAGTAGCCGTCAGACGGGCTCGACCGCGATCGTCCGGCGCGCGCCCCGCGTGGGGCGGGGCGGGGCCTGGCCCGCGGCCTTGAGGTCGGCACGCAGCTCGCGCGGCAGCGAGAACATGAGGTCCTCGGTGGCCGTCCGCACCTCCTGCACGTCGGCGAAGCCGTCCTGCGCGAGGCGGTCGAGCACGTCGCGCACGAGGATCTCCGGCACCGAGGCGCCGGAGGTCACGCCCACCGTCCTCACGCCCTCCAGCCACGCGGGGTCGATCTCGGCCGCCCGGTCGATGCGGTACGACGCGCGGGCACCGGCGTCGAGCGCGACCTCGACGAGCCGCACCGAGTTCGACGAGTTCGCCGAGCCGACGACGATGACCAGGTCGCACGACGGGGCGAGCTTCTTCACGGCCACCTGGCGGTTCTGGGTGGCGTAGCAGATGTCGTCGCTCGGCGGGTCCTGGAGCGAGGGGAAGCGCTCGCGCAGGCGGCGCACGGTCTCCATCGTCTCGTCCACGGACAGGGTCGTCTGCGAGAGCCACACCACCTTGTCCGGGTCGCGCACCACGACGTCGTCGACGTCGTCCGGCGAGTTGACGACCTGGATGTGCTCCGGGGCCTCCCCCGCGGTCCCCTCGACCTCCTCGTGGCCGTCGTGGCCGATGAGCAGGATGTCGAAGTCGTCGCTCGCGAAGCGCACGGCCTCCTTGTGCACCTTGGTGACGAGCGGGCACGTGGCGTCGATGGTCTGCAGGGAGCGCACCGCCGCGGCGGCGTGGACGGCCGGGGAGACGCCGTGCGCCGAGAACACGACGCGCGCGCCCTCCGGCACCTCGTCGGTCTCGTCGACGAAGACGGCGCCGCGCTCCGAGAGCGTCTCCACCACGTACTTGTTGTGGACGATCTCCTTGCGGACGTACACCGGGGCGCCGTAGTGCTCGAGGGCCTTCTCGACGGCGATCACCGCACGGTCCACGCCCGCGCAGTAGCCGCGGGGAGCTGCGAGGAGCACGCGCTTGGCGTCGGGGGTCGGGGTCACCGGCCCAGTCTACGAAAACCCCACCGCCCGACCGGTGCGGGTGGGCCGGATGCGCTGACAGCGCAACGGGCGGTGCCCGGCGGTCGGAGGGCAGACGGCGCGGGGCCGTCGGAGGGGGGTGGCAGGCTGGGGCCGTGACCGAGCGCGCCGTGATGCACGACGACCAGGCCGCGCCGCAGCCCGCGGCCCGGCGCCCGCTGCCGCGCAAGGCCCTGGAGACGACGCCGACGCAGCCCTGGCCGGTGCGCCACCTGTCGGCCCGGATCGGGGAGTACATCCACCGGATGCCCGGCGTCTGGGTCGAGGGCCAGGTGGTCCAGCTCAACCGCCGGCCCGGGTCCTCGCTCGCCTTCGTCACCCTGCGGGACAACGACGCCGACGTGTCGCTGCCCGTCAACCTGCACGTGCGTGTGCTCGACGCGGCGTCCACCACCATCGGCGAGGGCGACCACGTCGTCGTCCACGTCACGCCGCGGTTCTGGGCCAAGCGGGGCAGCCTGCAGATGGAGGCCGACGAGATCCGCGCCGTCGGGCTCGGGGACCTGCTCGCGCGGATCGAGCACCTCAAGCGGGTGCTCACCGCCGAGGGCCTCTTCGACGCGTCGCGCAAGCGACCGCTGCCGTTCCTGCCCGGCGTCGTCGGGCTCGTCTGCGGACGGGAGTCCAAGGCGGAGCACGACGTCGTCGTCAACGCCCGGGCCCGGTGGCCCCAGGTGCGCTTCGAGATCCGCGAGGTCGCGGTCCAGGGGCTGCGCGCGGTCCCCGAGGTGGGCGCCGCCATCGCCGAGCTCGACGCCCGCCCCGACGTCGACGTCATCGTCGTCGCGCGCGGCGGCGGCTCGGTCGAGGACCTGCTCCCCTTCAGCAACGAGGCGCTCGTGCGCGCGGTGGCGGCGTGCCGCACCCCCGTGGTCAGCGCGATCGGCCACGAGACCGACGCGCCCCTGCTCGACCTCGTCGCGGACCACCGCGCGTCGACCCCGACGGACGCGGCCAAGGCGATCGTGCCCGACGTCGGCGAGGAGCGGGCCCGGGTGCAGCAGGCGCGCCACCGGCTGCGGGGCGCCCTCACGTCGATGCTGCACCGCGAGAGCGACCGCCTGGCCGCGACGCGCTCGCGCCCGTGCCTGGCCCGTCCGCAGGCCATGCTCGAGGGCCGGCGCGCCGACGTGCAGCGCTGGCGGGACGGCGCCGGGCGCGCGCTCGACGACGCCCTGCGGACGGCCGACACCGACGTGGAACGGCTCGCGGTCCAGGTCCGGGCCCTGTCGCCGGCGGCGACGCTCGCGCGCGGGTACGCGGTCGTGCAGCGGGG
>NZ_JACEXH010000037.1:0-21052 GCF_014525465.1 Actinotalea sp. JY-7885
CGCTCGACGGCCGCGGCGGGCGGGTGGCCCCCGCCAGCCAGCACCACGCCGCCGCCCATGGCCGCGTACCCGAGCATCGCGCCGCGGCCGCCGCCCATCCCCATGCCGCCCCCGCGTGGCAGGGGACCGGGCGCGGGCGCGACGAGCGTCGGCGGAGGCGGGTAGGAGAACCAGACGTCCCGCAGCTCGACCTCGCCCCGGATGTCGTGGGTGGGCAGGGCGGTCGCGCCCTCGCGGTCGCGAATCGCGGGCACCAGGTCGAGGTACTCGAAGATGCGGCGGAAGAGCGCGAGCGAGGTGGTCACGTCGAGCGCCACCCGCATGAGCGAGACCATGGGCATGAGCAGGCGCGCCTGGAGCGTCGAGAACGCCACGAGCGTGCCCGCGGAGATCTCGGTGCCGCCCTCCAGCATGTAGCCCGAGGCGAGGTAGACGAGCGCGGGGGTGATCGCCATGAACGCCGTGACGACGCCGAAGAAGCCCTGTCCGGCCATCGCCTGGCGCACCTGGAGCCGCACCTGCCGGTCGTTCTCCTCCCGGTACCGCGCGACCTCGGCGTCGGACCGGTTGAAGACCTTGCTCAGCAGGACGCCCGAGACGCTCAGCGCCTCCTCGGTGATCGCCGTCATGTCCGACAGCGACTCCTGCGTCTGTCGCGCCAGGACCTGACGCCGCGCGCCCACCCGCCGCTGAAGCACCAGGAAGACGGGCATGAGCACGATCGCGATCAGGGTGAGCTGCCACGAGAGCAGCACCATCGCGACGAGGGACGCGATGACGGTGACGGAGTTGGACAGGATGCTCGCGGCCGTCGTGGTGAGGACCGACCGGACCCCGCCGACGTCGTTGGCGAGGCGCGACTGGATCGAGCCGGTCTTGGTGGCGGTGAAGAACGCCAGCTCCATGCGCTCGAGGTGCTCGAACAGCCGGCCCCGCAGGTCAGCCATCGCCTTGTTGCCCACGGACGTCGTCAGGTAGGTCTGGCCGACGCCGATCGCGGCGCTCACCAGCGGGACGGCGATCATCGCGGCGACGAGGATGCCGAGCAGGCGCAGGTCGACGCCGCCGCCGTCCACGGGGTACAGCGCGCGGTCGAACACGGCCTGGGTGAGGAACGGCGTGACGATGCCGAGCCCGGCGCCGACGACGATGGTCACCGCGACCAGCACGAGCTGCGCGCGGTACGGGCTCAGGAGGCCGCCGACCCGCCGCAGCAGCGGGCCGGTGTCCGAGGGTGCCGCTGCCATCAGCGCCCGGTCCCGGCCCCGTCGCTCGTGGCCGCGTGCTGCGCGCGGCACATCTCGTCGAGGGCCTCGACGACGAGCGCGTGGTCCTGGGCCTGGGGGAGGCCGGAGACCGTGACCGTGCCGACGATGCCGACGTCGCGCACCGTCAGGGGGAAGGAGCCGCCGTGGGCGGCGTACTCCTGCACCGGCAGGCCGGACTCCTCCGCGAACGTGCGGCCGTTGCGGCGCGCGCGCAGCCCGAGGAGGAAGGACGGCGCGCCGAAGCGGTTCACCACGCGGCTCTTGCGCTCGACCCACGTGTCGTTGTCGGGCGTCGTGCCGGGCAGCGAGGCGTGGAACAGCTGGTGGCCGTGCCGGCGGATGTCGACGGTGATCGGCAGGCCGCGCTCCCGGCCCAGCGTCACGAGCCGCAAGCCGAGGGCCCAGGCGTCGTCGTTGTCGAACCGGGTCAGGACCAGCGTCCGCTGCTGCTCGAGCACCTCGGCGATGAGCAGGTCCACCTCCGCCGCCGGGTCGGGCGTCGCGCTGGCCTGCGGGTCGTGCGTGCCGGGTGCGGCCATCGGTCCTCCTGGTGATCGGGTGTCCAGCCTGCCGCACGGCACCGACAGGCGCCGACTCACGGCTCCGGGGAGCGCGCGTCGTACTGCCAGAAGCGCCGCTGCGTGAGGGCCAGCACGAGGACCAGCACGGCGCAGGCGAGCCCGCCCGCGACGGCGGCGAGCCACTCGGTGGTCGCCTCGCCGACCCAGCCCAGCAGGAGGTCGCCCAGCCGGGGTCCGCCGGCGACGACCACGATGAAGATGCCCTGGAGGCGCCCGCGCATCGCGTCCGGCGTCGCCGACTGCAGTATGGTCTGGCGGAACACGGAGCTGATCGTGTCGGCGGCCCCCGCCACGACCATGCACCCGGCGGCCGCCCACACGAGCGGCCCGGCGCCGCCGTCGGCCGGCGGAGCGGGGGAGCCCGCCACCACCGCCCCGAACGCGACGACGGCCAGGCCCCACCCCACGATCGCCACGACGACCGCCCGACCCTGCCGGTGGACGCCCCCGAGCGGCCCGGAGAAGAGTCCGGCCAGGACGGCGCCCGCGGCGATGCCCGCGGTCAGGACGCCGACGGTCGCCGCGCCGCCGCCGAGCATGGTCGCCGCGATCGCCGGGAAGAGCACCCGCGGCATCGCGAGGACCATCGCCGTGAGGTCGACGAGGAACGTCATCCGCACGTTGGGTCGCGTGCGCAGGAAGCGCAGGCCCTCGAGGACCGACCCGAGGCCCGCGCGGCGCACGTCGCCCTCGGGCGGCAGGGGCGGCAGCGCCGAGAGCGTGAGCAGCGCGACCACCAGGAGCACCGCCTCGATCCCGTAGGTCCACGTGTAGCCGACGCCCGCCACCAGGGCACCGGCCGCCAAGGGCCCGACGGTCGCGCTGAGCCCGTGCGCGAGGCCGCCCAGCGCGTTCGCCGCGGGCAGGAGGTGCGCCGGGACCAGGCGCGGGATGGCGGCGGTCCGGGCCGGCGAGCTGACGGCGAAGCAGGCGTTCTGCAGCGCGACCAGCGCGTAGAGCACCCGCACGTCCTCGAGCCCGGCGGCGGCCTGGCCGACGAAGCCGAGCGAGACGACGGCCAGGCCGACGGCGGTCAGCAGCACGACCCGGCGGCGGTCGTGGGCGTCCACCAGCGCGCCGCCGTAGAGCCCCAGCAGCAAGAGGGGCACGAGGGCGGACAGGCCCACGAGCCCGACGCTGAAGGTGGAGCCGGTCAGGTCGTACACCTGCAGGCCGACCGCGACGGTCGTCAGGTGGGTGCCGACGGCCGAGAGCGACGTGCCGGCCCACATCCAGCGGTACGCGCGGCTGACGCGCAGCGGCGTGAGGTCGACGAGCAGGCGGGCCACTGGCCCCATTCTCCCGGATGCCGGGGGACGGCCGCTGTCGCGTGCGGTGGCTGAGACGGTGCCGCGCGCGACGGCCGGGCCGGGCGGGGGAGAGGATGGGCGGGTGCCCGCGCCCCACCGCTACGACGTCGAGATCCTGCACCTCCTGGTCTCCCCGGCGCACGCCTACTTCGGGCGGGCGCGGGACGGGGCGGCGGACGTGCCGACGACGGACGCGGACCGCGTCGACCTGGTCGCGGGCAAGGGCATCGTGGGCGACCGGTTCTTCGGCAAGGCCGCGCACATGGACGCCGCGGTGACGCTGCTCGCCGTCGAAGGGCTCGAGGCGATGGCGGCCGAGCTGGGGACGGCGCCGTTCGACCCGCTGCTGACCCGGCGCAACGTCGTCCTGCGGGGTGCCCACCTGGCGCCGCTGCTGGGGGAGGAGCTCGTGCTGGAGTCCCGGGGCACGTCGGTCCGGCTGCGGGCCGGCCGTCCGGCGAACCCGTGCGCCTGGATGGACCGCGTGCTGGCTCCCGGCGCGCACGCGGCGATGCGGGGGCGCGGGGGAGTGCGGTGCCAGGTGCTGACGGGCGGCGCGCTCCACCGGGGACCGGCCGTGCTGCTCAGTCCCGTGGAGCTCGACCCGGCGCGCGCCGGCGAGGCGGCCGTGCGTCGCGCCTCGCGCCTGCCGTAGGGCCCGCGTCGGCGTTCAGCGGCTCCGGGTGCCTGCGCGCCGGATCGCAGCCTTGGCGAGCTCCATCACCAGGAAGACCAGCACGGCCAGACCGGCCGTCAGTGCCCAGCTGTGCGCGCCGATCGGCGCGGAACCGAACCAGGTGTTCATGAACGGCGCGTAGGTGAACACCAGCTGGAGCACCAGCAGCGCCCCGGCGGACACCCACAGGCCGCGGTTGCCGGTGAGCACCCTGGTCGTGAGCGCCGACCCGTTGAGCAGCCGGCAGTTGAGGAGGAAGCCCAGCTGCCCGAGCCCGAGCATCATCACCGCCGCCGTCTGGGCCACGGCGTAGTCCCCGGTGCGGTCGCGCTCGAGGAGGAAGACCACCAGCGTCGCGGTCCCGATCACGACGGACGCGACCAGCACGACGGCGAGCGCCGTCGGTGAGAGCACCTGCTCGGTCCTCGACCGTGGCGGGCGCCGCATGATGCCCGGCTCCGCGGGCTCGCCGGCCAGCGTGAGCGAGAGGGTGAGCGCGGTGGCGAGGTTGATCCACAGGATCTGTACGGGGGAGAGGGGCAGCGTGAGCCCGGTGAGCACGGCGACGAGGATCACCAGCGACTGGGCGCCGTTGGTGGGCAGCAGGAACACGACCGCCTTGCGGATGTTGTCGTAGATCCGCCGGCCCTCCTCGACCGCGCGCTCGATGGTCGCGAAGTTGTCGTCCGCCAGGACGATGTCCGCGGCCTCCTTGGTGGCCTCGGTGCCCTTGATCCCCATGGCGATGCCGACGTCGGCCCGTGTGATCGAGGGGGCGTCGTTGACGCCGTCGCCCGTCATCGCGACGACCTCCCCGTGCGACTGCAGCGCCCGCACGATCCGCAGCTTGTGCTCGGGCGACGTGCGGGCGTACACGTCGACGTCGCGCACGACGTCGCGCAGCGCATCGTCGTCCATCGCCTGGAGCTCCGCGCCCGTCAGGGCGCGCACGTCGCCCTCGCCCCCGACGATGCCGAGCTCGCGGGCGATCGCCGTCGCCGTGCCCCTGTGGTCGCCGGTGATCATCTTCACGCGGATCCCCGCGGCGTGCGCCTCGGCGATCGCGGCGGTCGCCTCGGGCCGCGGGGGGTCGACGATGCCGACGACGCCCAGGAAGGTGAAGCCGCCGTCGAGGTCGTCCAGCGCGATCGCGTCGACCCCGTCGGCCGGTCGCACGGCCGCCGCGAGGACGCGCAGACCACGGCTCGACAGGGCGTCGACCCGCTCCTCCCACGCCGCCCTGTCGAGCGGTGCGGTGCCGCCCTGCACCGACTCGGTGTCCGACCGGGCGAGCAGCGGGCCCGGGGCACCGACGAGGTGCACCACCCGCGTCGTGAGACCAGGCGGCGACGCGACCGGCAGCTGGTCGAGGGTCGCCGAGAACTTGTGGGCCGAGTCGAACGGCACGGAGTCCAGTCGCGTCGAGCCGCCGGTGCGCGCGCCCGCCTTGACGGCGAGGACCTCCAGGGCGCCCTCCGTCGGCTCTCCGACGAGGCGCCAGCCCGCCTCGGTGCGCTCGACGCGGGCGTCGCCGCCGAGTCCGGCGGCCAGCACCAGGGCCGCCAGGTCGGGGTGGTCCGCCACGTCGGCCGCCTCGCCGTCGGACGTCACCAGCCGGCCATGGGGGTCGTACCCGGTGCCCTCGACGGCGTAGGTGCCCCCGGTCGTGACGACGGTGCGGGCGGTCATCTCGTTCTGGGTGAGCGTGCCCGTCTTGTCCGAGCAGATCGTCGTCGTCGACCCGAGCGTCTCGACCGCCGCCATCCGGCGGGCGATCGCGCGGCGCCGGGCCATCTGCTGGACCCCCAGGGCCAGCGTGATCGTCACCAGCGCGGGAAGGCCCTCCGGCACGGCGGCGACCGCGAAGCCGATCGCCGCGGAGATCAGGTCCTCGGCGCCGAGCCCGTGCACGAACCTGCCCACCAGCAGCATGACGACGGCGAGCACGCCGATGAGGACGGAGAGCTGGGCGCCCAGGCGGGCGAGCTGGCGCGACAGCGGGGTGTCGAGCGTCTCCTGCTCGCTCACCAGCGTGGAGATGTGGCCGATCTCGGTGTCCGCGCCGGTGGCCACGACCACGCCCTCGCCGTTGCCGGTGGTGGCCAGGGTCCCGGAGTACAGCATCGAGGTCCGGTCGCCGAGGTCGGCGCCGGAGGGCACCGCGTCGGGGGACTTGGTCACCGGCACGGACTCGCCGGTCAGGGCCGACTCGTCGACCTGGAGCCGGACCGAGGCCAGCAGGCGCACGTCGGCGGGGACCCGGTCGCCGCCGCGCACGCGGACCACGTCGCCGACGACGAGGGTCGCGGCGTCGACCACGCCCCAGTCGCCCCCGCGGCGCACCTGCGCGTGGAGGGACTGCATGGTGCGGAGCCCCGCCAACGCCGACGCGGCCCGGCCTTCCTGGACGAAGCCGATCAGCCCGGTCGCCACGATGACCACGACGATGACCACGAAGTCGACCCAGTCCTGCGTGAGCCCCTTGAGCACGGCCGCGGCGACGAGGATGTAGATCAGGACGTCGTCGTACTGGCGCAGCAGGCGCCGCAGCACCGAGGGCTTCGGCGGCTCGGGCAGCTCGTTGCGGCCGTCGCGCTCCAGGCGCCTGCCGGCCTCGGCTGCCGGCAGCCCGCTCGACGAGCTCTCGACGGCGTCCAGCACCTCCGGCGCGGGAAGCGACCACGGCGCCGGTGGCGCCGCGAGGCGCGGGTGGTCGGGTGTGGCGGTGGCCATGCAGCCACGATCCACCACGGGGACCCATGGGGCGAGCCCGCCCAGAGGCTCGGCACCGAGGTGCCAGATGTGATCATGAGCCCCCTGAGCACTGGCAGGCCGCGGAGAAGGTCGTCTACTCGACGACGCTCGAGCAGGTCCAGCGCGCGGACCAGGGTCGAACGCACGTTCGATCCTGCGGCGGTGCGCCGGCTGAAGCTCGAGGCGGAGCACGACCTGACGATCGACGGTCCGACGCTCGCCGCCCAGGCGATCAGAGCGGGCCTGGTGGACGAGTACCACCTGTTCATCACGACGAGCGTCGTGGGCGGCGGCACGCGGATCTTCCCGGACGGCGTGCGACTCGACCTGGAGCTCGTCGAGGAACGGCGCTTCGGCAGCGGACTGATCTACGCGCAGTACCGGACGGGCGGCGGGTCGACGTGAGCCCTCGGTGACCTTCGCGGCCGCCCGGGTCGCCGCGTACCCGTAGCCGATAAGGGACATTATGTCATTACGCTGTCGGGCTCGCCGTCCCCGTTCGGCGGCCAGGGCCGTGCCGCCCGTCCTGCGCCACTCCCCGCATCGCGCCGAGCCAGCGCCCGAGGAGGCTCTCGAGCTGGTTCAGCTCGGCGTCGCTGAGGCCGGCGCTCAGCAGGTCGTCGACGGCGAGCACCTGCGAGGCGCTGCGCTCGACCAGGCGGTGCCCGGCGTCCGTGAGTGCGACCTCGACGCGCCGGCCGGGTGCGGCGCGTCGCGTGACGTGTCCGTCCAGCTCGGCGCGCGCCACCCGCTGAGAGATGGCACCGGCACTGACGAGGCAGCGATCCGCCAGCTGCCGGGTCGTGAGCACGTACGGCTCTCCCGCCCGCCTCAGGGTGCTGAGCAGGTCGAGCGTCGCCGCGTCGATGCCGAGGTCGCGCAGCACCGCCTCGCGGCCCTTCCGCAGCTCGGCCGCGACCGCCTTCGTGAGCCAGGTCGTGGCGACGGACCGCGTCGGCGCGCCGGGCAGCTCCCGCTCCCACGCACGCGCGACGGCCTCGGGCCCCTCACGGGAATCTGTCGGCACGAGCTGGACCTCCGGTCGCGTGATCTGGCATGTTTAGCACTAAACGTAGCGGAGGTGCACGCATGAGCAGGACAGTCGTCGTGACCGGTGGCGGCCGAGGAATCGGCAAGGCCATCGCGGAGCGGTTCGTCGCCCTCGGCGACGACGTCGTGATCACGAGCCGGGCGGACGACGTCCACGACCAGGCGGGCCTGATCGGCGCGCGCGGCGTGCGCATGGACCTCGAGGAGGTCGGGTCCGTCGCAGCCCTCCCCGCAGCCGTCGGTGCGGTGGACGTGGTGGTCAACAACGCCGGGGGCTTCGCGGGCGCTCCCCCGGGCCCGGCCTCGCCTCTCGAGGCGGTCGCCGCGCACTGGCGCCGCAGCCTGGCAGTCAACGTGGTGGGCGCGGCCCTCGTCGTCGCCGCGCTCGAGGACCGCATCGCCCCGGGCGGATCGGTCATCACCATCGGCTCGATCGGCGCCGAGTACGCCGGCAACCCGTACTCGGCCGCCAAGGCCGCGCTGCAGGCGTGGGGCGCGGGCCTGTCCGAGCGCCTCGGGCCCCGCGACGTCACCGTCAACACCGTGGCGCCGGGGTACGTGGAGGACACCGACCTCTTCGGCGGCCCCCTGGGCACGGAGCGACGCGCGGCCCAGATCGCACGGACGCACACGGGGCGGCCCGGCCGACCGAGCGACATCGCCGGCGTCGTGGTCTTCCTCGCGTCCGCCGACGCGCGGCACATCACCGGGCAGACGATCCACGTCAACGGGGGCGCCCACACGACGCGGTGAGCAGGCGCCGGGTGAGGCCCGTGGTCCCCGCCGCCCTACGGCCGCAGGGCGGCGTAGAGCAGCATGTCCACCCGCCGGCCACCGATCACCTGGCGGCTGCGCAGGAGCCCCTCCCGCTCGTAGCCGGCGCGCTCGGCGGTGCGGACGGACGCGACGTTCCACGGCTCGACGTAGAGCTCGACCCGGTGCAGCTCCGGGAGGGTCCAGGCGAACGCGGTCAGCGCCGCCAGGGCGCTCGCAGCGACACCGCGGCCACGCTCGGCGGGCGCGACGCCGTAGCCGGCCGTACCGCGGCCCTGCTCGCGGTCCGCGAGCCACAGCCCGACCTGGCCGAGCGCCCGGCCGTCGCCGGCGTCGGCGATGCAGAACGAGTACCCGGCACCCGTGGCGCGTCGCTCCTCCTGACGCGCCATCCACTCGCGGGCCTGCTCGATCGTCGCCCCGGCGGCCAGCGAGCCGGTCAGCGCGGTGTACGGGTCGGTCGCGAGATCCCGGACCATGCCGACGTCCCGCGGCTCGAAGGCGCGCAGGTAGACGCCCCCCGACGACGGTGCGGGGGTCGGCATGGTCAGCACCCCGACAGTCTCCAGGGCGCGCGGGCTCAGGTCACTCCCCCGCCGCCGGCTTGCGGGCGCGCACGATCGCGCCGTGCATCCCGTCGGCCACGTCGTGCGTGAAGCGGACCTCGGCGTCGACGAAGCCTGCGGCCGCCAGCCCGGCCAGGTACTCCCCGCGTGACAGCGCCCCGGCGATGCACCCGACGTACGAGCCGCGCTCGGCCCGCTCCTCGGGGCTCAGGTGGTCCTCGGCGACCACGTCCGAGATGCCCACGCGCCCGCCCGGCACGAGCACGCGGAATGCCTCGGCCAGCACCGCGGGCTTGTCCGTGGACAGGTTGACGACGCAGTTCGAGATGACGACGTCGACCGCGGCGTCGTCCAGCGGCAGGTCCTCGATCGTGCCCTTGCGGAACTCGACGTTCGTCGCGCCCGCCTTGGCCGCGTTGGCGCGGGCCAGCTCGAGCATCTCGTCGGTCATGTCGACGCCGTAGGCGAACCCGGTCTCCCCCACCCGGCGGGCCGAGAGCAGCACGTCGATCCCGCCACCCGAGCCGAGGTCGAGGACGCGCTCGCCCTCGCGCAGCTCCGCGACGAGCAGCGGGTTGCCGCAGCCGAGCGACGCCGCCATCGCCTCGGCGGGCACCGCCGCGGCGTCCTCGGCGCCGTACAACGCCGCCCCGAAGCGCTCGTCGATCACCAGGTCCTCCGGCCCGCAGTCCCCGCCGCCGCAGCACCCCGCGTCGCCGCTCCCCTGCACCGCCGCCAGCGCGTAGCGGGTCCGGACCTGCTCGCGGATGTCCTGCACCATGACTCCTCCAAGGATCGATGAATCTCGATACCCGGAGCCTCGTCGTCATATCGACCCGTGTCAATATCGACACTCATCGATCGGGGTGCGACGATGGCCGCATGGCTCTGGACGTGATCCCTGAGAGCGGCACGCCGTCGGCCGACTGCTGCAGCCCGGCCACCGCGGCGACCATGACGGCGAAGGATGCCGAGCGGACGTCCCGCGCCCTCAAGGCGCTCGCCGACCCGGCCCGCCTCCGCCTCCTGTCGATCATCGCCGCACACGAGGGCGGCGAGGCGTGCGTCTGCGACCTCACCGGCCCCGTCGGCCTGACGCAGCCGACCGTCTCCCACCACCTCAAGGTGCTGGCCGACGCCGGCTTCGTCACGCGCGACAAGCGCGGGGTGTGGGCCTACTACGCGCTGGTCCCCGGCGCGGTCGAGGAGCTGACGTCGAGCCTCGCGGCTCACCTGCGGCACCGCGACGACGACTGACGGCCCGCGCGATCGCCGTCGTCCGCCCCGCCGCCGGCCGACGCGTCGCCAGCACGACGCGGAGGGTTGTACCCGCCCACCGGTCACAACGCTCCGTGCAGCCGGCCCATCGGGCCACCCGGGTCCTCGGCCGGCAGGGTCAGTCGGCGTCCTCGCGGAGCACCGGCCAGGCGCCGTCGGACGTGTTGGCCAGCACGGTGACGGTGAGACCCGTGGTCGGGTCGTGCCGGGTCCGCGCGGAGACGCCGGCGTCGTACCCCTCGAGGACGACGTCGCGCGAGTCGGGCTCGAGCCAGAAGCCGCGGCCGTAGCGCATCCCCTCGTCCGGGACGTCGCTCACCGGCTCCACGAGCGCCGCGAGCGTGCCCGGCGAGACCACCCGCCCGGCGAAGACCGCGCGCCAGAACGCCGCGAGGTCCCCGGCGGTCGTCACCAGGCCGCCGTCGCCGCTGCCCCGCACCGGCAGGTGCAGCACGTTGGTGCGCGGTCCGTCCTCGTCGAGGTAGCCGACGGCGACGTCGGCCGCCGGCTCGTCGGATCGCGGGAAACCGGTGCGCAGCAGCCCCGCGGGCGCCAGCACGCGCTCGTGGACGAGCGTGGCGAACGGCGTGCCGGTGATGCGCTGGGCGAGCAGCGCGAGCAGGACGTAGCCGGAGTTGTTGTAGGCGAACTGCGCCCCCGGCTCGCTGACCTGCGGCCTGCCGTCGAGCACGGCGAGGTACCCCTCGGCGTCGTCGAGGCGGTGCGTGGGCACGGGCAGCACGTAGTCGGTGATCTCGCCGTCGCCGGACTCGTCGAGGTAGTCGCCGATCCCCGACGTGTGCGCGAGCAGGTGCCCGACCGTGACCCGGTCGTCGACCAGGGGCAGGTCCGTGCCGAGGACGGGGCGCACGGGGGTCTCCAGCGTCAGGCGTCCCTCGTCCAGCAGCGCGCCGAGCGTCAGGGCCGTGAAGCCCTTGGCGATGCTCGCGACGCCGAACCGGTGCTCCGGGGTCGCCGCGATGCCGTGCGCGCGGTCCGCGAGGCCGTACGCCTCGGTGAACACCAGCTCGTCGCCGAGGTCGACGCGGACCACGCCGGAGAACCCGCTCGCCAGGGCACGGGCGTGGAGGGTGGGGCCGAGGGTGCTCGCGTCGGCGGGAGGCATCCGGGGATGCTAGCCGCCGCCCGGAGCAGGGTCGCCTCGATTCCGCCCGGCGCGGTGGTGCTCGAGCGCTACGCCGAGCCAGCGCGCCAGGTCCTCGTCGTCCTCCAGCGCGTCCTGCGCGACCGAGATCCAGCCGTGGCCCATCGATCCGCCCGCGCCCATCTCGGCCGGACGCGCACCCGGCAGCGCGAGCAGCTCGGCGGCTCGCGCGGGGTCCGAGCGCACCAGCAGGTCGCTGTCGCCGCGCGCGCAGACGAGCATCCTCTCGTCCACCATGAACGCCAGCCCGCCGAACATCCTCACCTCGCGGACCGGCGCGTGAGCCGCCAGCGCGCCGCGGATCCGCTCCGCCAACGTCTGGGTACCGGTCACACCGTCGCCTCCCCCTCTGGCTCCGACAGTCGCGGCTCTACCGCGCCGCGCCCAGCGGACGGGACCACCGCTGCTCGGTGCGCGCCGGGTCCCTCGGCAGCGGCATCGTCGCGCCCGTCGGAGCAAACCCGGCCCCGAGGCACGCGCGGGCCGCCGCGTCGTTGCCCGCGATCTGCCAGAGGGTCAGGCGCTCGGCGCCCTCCTGGAGCGCGAGACCCGCGACCGCGTCCAGGAGCCGCTGCGCCACTCCCCCGCGCCGCGCCTGCGGACGCACCCAGAGGGAGACGACGTGCCGCTCCGCGTCGTCCGCCCCGGGCTCCTGGATGGCGCACACCAGGCCGACGTCGTCGCCCGCGTCGTCCCGGGCGACGAACCACGCGCTCGAGCGCAGGCGCATGCGCCACTGGCGCTCCCCGAACCCCTCCTCGCGCGCGATGCTCGAGCCGAAGGCGTCCGGGTCGGTGCGCAGGGCGTCCAGCCGGATGCGCGCCAGGCGCTCCCACTGCTCCTCGTCGAGCCGTTCGATCATCACGTCCACATGATGCCCTGGAGCGCCCCGTCGGCCCAGGGCCCGCGCCCGAGGGCCCCGCCGCGCGTGGGATCCTGGGGCCATGACGACCCCCGACGACGAGCAGCGCACCTGGGCCGGCAACCGGCCCTTGACGACGCGGTGGTGGTGGTCGCCCGCGCTGATGATCGTCGTCGGCGCCGTCGTGATCGGCTACCAGGTCTCGGCGTACGTCGGCGAGGGCGGGATCTTCCTCAACGGCGTCATGATCGTGATCGGCGCGGCCGTGATGGTCGCCGGGTTCGTCTCGCTGCGTCGCGCGCACCGTGAGCAGCGCGCCACCGTCGCGTCGCCGCCGCCCGCCCAGGACTGAGCGCCGGTCGGCCCTAGGACGTCAGCAGCGGCTCGCCGTCGGGGCCGCGCGGCACCTGGCGCGCGACGTCGGCCACCTCCTCCTCTGGACGAGGCGGGACCGTCTCGTCCACCTCGAGGTGCGGGACCTCGATCTCGGCGCCGACGTGGCCGTGCGGGTCGGGGGCGACGGGCTCGGACAACGGGACCTCCCGGTGGGTGCGTGGAGCGACCACCGTACGGGCTGGGGCCGGCACGCGCCCGGCCACCCGCCCGGACCCGGTGCTCAGGAGATGACGAGCACCAGGTCGCCGCCCTCGAGCTGCTGCACCCCGCCGATGGCGACCCGCTGGACCTTGCCGGCGACGGGTGTCGTGATCGACGCCTCCATCTTCATCGCCTCGATGGTCGCCACGGACTGGCCGGCCTCGACCCGCTGCCCCTCCTGCACGAGCGGCGTGACGGCGCCGGCGAACGGCGCGGCGATCTGGCCGGGGGTGCCCGGGTCGGCCTTCTCGGCCGCCGCGTGGTCCACCTCGACGCCGCGGTCGCGCACCTGGAGCGGGCGGAGCTGGCCGTTGAGCGTGAACATCACCGTGCGCATGCCGCGCTCGTCGGGCTCGCCCACGGCCTCCATGCCCACCAGCAGGCGGACGCCGCGGTCGAGCTGCACCTCGACCTCGGTCGCGGGCTTCATGCCGTAGAGGTAGCGCGCCGTGTCGAGCACGCTGACGTCGCCGAACGTGCTGCGGAACTGCTCGAACTCCTTGGTGGGCCCGGGGAAGAGCAGGTGGTTGAGCCGGTTGCGCCGGGTGGCCGAGTCCCCGGCCAGGTCGCGGAGGTCCTCCTCCGTCAGCGGGGTGACCGCGCGGCGCGGGTTGCGGCCCTGGAGGGCCTTGGTGCGGAAGGGCTCGGGCCAGCCCCCGGGCGGGTCGCCCAGCTCGCCGCCGAGGAAGCCGACGACCGAGTCCGGGATGTCGAACTCCTCGGGCGCCTCCGCGAAACGGGCCGGGTCCGCGCCGCGGGCGACGAGGTGCAGGGCGAGGTCGCCGACCACCTTGCTCGACGGCGTGACCTTGACCAGGCGCCCGAGCAGCCGGTCGGCGGCCGCGTACATGGCCTCGATCTGCTCGAACCGGTCGCCCAGGCCGAGCGCGATGGCCTGCTGGCGCAGGTTGGAGAGCTGGCCGCCGGGGATCTCGTGCTCGTAGACGCGTCCCGTGGGACCGGCCAGGCCGGACTCGAACGGCGCGTAGATGCGCCGCACGGCCTCCCAGTACGGCTCCATGTCGCAGACGGCGCGCAGGCTCAGGCCCGTGTCGCGCTCGGTGTGCTCCAGCGCCGCGACCAGCGCGGACAGCGGCGGCTGGCTCGTGGTGCCGGCCATGGCGGCGCTCGCCGCGTCGACCGCGTCGACACCCGCGTCCACGGCCGCCATGAGCGTCGCCATCTGGCCGCCCGCGGTGTCGTGGGTGTGCAGGTGGATGGGCAGGTCGAACCGCTCGCGCAGGGCCGTGACCAGGCGGTGCGCCGCGGCGGGTCGCAGCAGGCCCGCCATGTCCTTGATCGCGAGCACGTGCGCGCCCGCCTCGACGATGCGCTCGGCCAGCCGGAGGTAGTAGTCGAGGGTGTAGAGGTCCTCGCGCGGGTCGAGCAGGTTGCCGGTGTAGCACAGCGCGACCTCGGCCACGGAGGTGCCGACCTCGCGCACCGCGTCGATCGCGGGCCGCATCTGCTCGACGTCGTTCAGGGCGTCGAAGATGCGGAAGATGTCGATGCCGGTCGCCGTCGCCTCGCGGACGAAGGCCTGGGTGACCTCGGTCGGGTACGGCGTGTAGCCGACCGTGTTGCGGCCGCGCAGCAGCATCTGGAGGGCGACGTTGGGCAGCGCCTCGCGCAGGTACGCCAGGCGGTCCCAGGGGTCCTCGCCGAGGAAGCGCAGGGCGACGTCGTAGGTCGCCCCGCCCCAGGCCTCGACGCTCAGCAGGCCGGGCGTCGCGCGGGCGACGTAGGGAGCGGCGGTGACCAGGTCGAACGTGCGCACGCGCGTCGCGAGGAGCGACTGGTGGGCATCACGGAAGGTGGTGTCCGTGACGGCCACGGCCGTCTGCTCCCGCAGCGCGCTCGCGAAGCCGGCCGGGCCCAGCTCGAGGAGCCGCTGGCGGCTGCCGGCGGGCGGCGGCTCGGAGAGGTCCATGCTCGGCAGCTTGCGCTGGGGCTCGAGCACGTGCGCCGGGCTCCCGTGCGGGCGGTTGACGGTGACGTCGCCCAGGTACGCCAGGATCCGGGTGCCCCGGTCGGCGCTCTCCTTGGCGGCGAGCAGCTCGGGGCGCTCGTCGATGAACGACGTCGACAGGTCGCCCGCGACGAACGCCGGGTCGTCCAGCACCGCCTGGAGGAACGGGATGTTCGTGCGGATGCCGCGGATGCGGAACTCGGCGAGGGCGCGACGGGCGCGGCGCACGGCCGTCGGGTAGTCGCGGCCCCGGCAGGTGAGCTTCACGAGCATCGAGTCGAAGTGCCCGCTGATCTCGGCGCCCGCCGACGCCGTCGCGCCGTCGAGCCGCACGCCGGCGCCGCCCGGCGACCGGTAGGCGATGATCCGGCCGGTGTCCGGGCGGAAGCCGTTCGCCGGGTCCTCGGTCGTGATGCGGGTCTGCAGGGCGGCGCCGTTGACGCGGACCGTGTCCTGCGAGATGCCGAGGTCCGCCAGCGTCTCCCCCGACGCGATCCGGAGCTGGGACTGCACGAGGTCGATGTCGGTGACCTCCTCGGTCACCGTGTGCTCGACCTGGATGCGCGGGTTCATCTCGATGAACACGTGCTTGCCGGCCCGCTCCCCCACGGTGTCCACGAGGAACTCGACGGTGCCGGCGTTGACGTAGCCGATGCTGCGCGCGAAGGCGACCGCGTCGCGGCACAGCGCGTCGCGCAGCTCCGGGTCGAGGTTGGGCGCCGGGGCGATCTCGATGACCTTCTGGTGGCGCCGCTGGACCGAGCAGTCGCGCTCGAACAGGTGCACGACCTCGCCGGTGGCGTCCGCGAGGATCTGCACCTCGATGTGGCGCGGGCGCAGGACGGCCTGCTCGAGGAACACGGTCGGGTCACCGAAGGCGCTGTCCGCCTCGCGCATCGCCGCCGCCAGGGCACCGGGCAGCTCCTCGCGCGCGTCGACCCGGCGCATGCCGCGCCCGCCGCCACCGGCGACGGCCTTGACGAAGACCGGGAAGCCGATCTCCTCGGCGGCCGCGAGGAGCGTGTCGACGTCGGACGACGGGTCCGAGGACGCGAGCGTCGGGATGCCGGCCGCCTTCGCCGCACGCAGGGCCGTGACCTTGTTCCCCGCCATCTCGAGCACGTGGGCGGGCGGCCCGACGAACGCGATCCCGGCGGCCTCGCACGCCCGCGCCAGCTCGGGGTTCTCGGAGAGGAAGCCGTAGCCCGGGTAGACGGCGTCGGCGCCGGACTCCTGCGCCACGCGGATGATCTCGGCGACGTCCAGGTACGCGCGCACCGGGTGACCGGGCGAGCCGATCGAGTAGGCCTCGTCCGCCTTGAGGCGGTGCTCCGAGCTCCGGTCCTCGTAGGGGAAGACGGCGACGGTGCGGGCACCGAGCTCGTAGGCCGCGCGGAAGCCGCGGACGGCGATCTCAGCACGGTTGGCGACGAGGACCTTCGAGAACACGGCTCACCTCAGATGTAGCGGCGGGGGCACGAGAACCGTAGCCCCCCGGAGCGCGCTCGTACCCGTCGTCCGCGAGGCGGACGCGCGATCGCCGCGTCAGCCTGCGGTGCGCGCCCGGCGGCGCTGCGCCAGCTCGTCGTCGGCGACCGCCGCGGGTGCGTCCTCGCTCACGCGCTCGGTCGGCAGGGCGGCGAGCGTCCCCTCGACCTCGCGCCACACGCGCCCGACGGCGATCCCGAAGACGCCCTGGCCGCCCTGGACCAGGTCGATGACCTCGTCCGCGGAGGTGCACTCGTAGACGCTGGCGCCGTCGCTCATGAGCGTGATCTGCGCCAGGTCGTCGACGCCCCGCTCGCGCAGGTGCGCGACAGCGGTGCGGATCTGCTGGAGCGAGACCCCGGTGTCGAGGAGCCGCTTGACGACCTTCAGGACGAGGATGTCGCGGAAGCTGTAGAGCCGCTGGGTGCCCGAGCCGCTGGCCGGCCGCACCGTGGGCTCGACCAAGCCCGTGCGGGCCCAGTAGTCGAGCTGGCGGTAGGTGATGCCGGCGGCGCGGCACGCGGTCGGGCCGCGGTAGCCGGTCGTGGTGTCCAGGTCGGGCAGCTCGTCGCCGAAGAGGAGTCCCTGGGCGCGCTGCGGGACGCCGACGGCCTCCTCGGCCGTGTCTCCGGTGCCGCTCACGGGCCACTCCCCTCGCTGTCGTCCCGCCAGGTGCTCTGCGGGACGTCGTGCCACCCTCACGCCGCCGGGTCGGCGGCGCTTCACAGGATGTCCACACGTCACGCTAGGGCCGGGGGGTGGGGCAGTCAACGAACCGGCGGGCGACGCGCCGCGGCGTGTTGCTGCGGCGTGTCTCACCTTCGACCTCAGGTTGAGACAGGGCCTGCGACCTGGTGCTCCGCACCCGTCCGTCAGGCGCCCCGGGGCCCGCCCTCCCCGTGACCGGCGTCACCGCCCTCCTCCTCCTCCGGCGCACCCTCGCCGCTGACGAAGTCGTCCGCGCTGACCGTGTCGAGGAAGGCGCGGAACTCCTCCACCTCGTCCTCGGTGGTGTGCTCCTCGACCTCGAGGCCGGACTCCTCGAGGACCTCGGGCGCGCAGAGCACCGCGCACCCGGCCCGGACCGCGACCGCGATCGCGTCGGAGGCGCGCGCGTCGACCCGGGTCTCGTCCGCCATGACCAGCTCGGCGTGGAAGACCCCGTCCACGAGCGAGATGATCTCGACGCGGTCCAGGCCCGCCGAGCACTCCTCGATGACCGCCGCGAGCAGGTCGTGCGTCATCGGCCGGGGCGGCACCACGCCCTGCTGGGCCGTCGCGATGGCCGAGCCCTCCGTCACGCCGACGACGATCGGGAGCAGGCGTCGGCCCGCGAGGTCGAGCAGCAGGACCACCACCTGGTCCAGCGGCGCCTGCCGGCGCACCCCGAGCACCTCGACAGGGATGAGGTCGTCGCGCATGGGTGCCACGCTACGTCCGCGGCGTCGCCGCGACGAGTGGACCTGCCGCGGGTCGTCCGCGTCAGCGCGTCAGGCCGGCGACGCCCGACCGGACGAACGCCGTGTGCAGCCGACCGCAGAGCTCCCCGACCTCGGCCGCCACGGTGGCGGCGTGCGCCTGCGCGGCGACGGCGCGCTGCCCCCGCAGGGGCGCGACGATCTGCTCGACGACCGAGACCTGGCGGTCGGCGGCCTGGCGGAACGAGCGCAGGTGGCGCGGCTCGACGCCGTGCTCGGCAAGCGCCCCGGCCAGCACCACCACCTCGCGCGCCCACGCGTCCAGGTGACCGGACGCGCTCGGCGCGAGGACGCCCGCCTCGACGAGCTGCACGACGAGCGCGGGGTCGACACCCGTGTCGGCCGCCAGCCCCTCCGGCGTCCAGCGCCCGGCGCCCGCCGCGACGGGTCGTTCACCGTCGGTGGTGGCCAGGCGCGGTGCCGGCCGCTCGTCCTGCTCGCCGGCGTCGAGGGCGGCGAGCTGCTCGCCGATCACCTTCAGCGGCAGGTAGCGGTCCCGCTGCTGGCGCAGCACGAACCGGAGGCGCTCGACGTCGGCCGGGCTGTACTGCCGGTAGCCGCCCGCCGTACGCCGCGGCTCGACCAGACCCTGCTCCTCGAGGAAGCGGAGCTTGGAGGGCGTCACCGTCGGGAAGTCGGCCCCGAGGTCGGCGAGGACGTCGGAGATCCGCATCGTGGGGTCCGTCGAGACCCCGTGGGGCCAGCGGCCGTCCAGGCGCGGCGCGGCGGGCGCCGGCGTCGCGTCGTGGTGGGTCCGCTCCTCCGACCTGCGCCGGGGTGCGGGCGTCACTGCGCCGCGGCCGCGGCCGCCGGGCTCGGGTGGAAGGTCATGCGGAACTTGCCGATCTGGACCTCGTCGCCCGCGCGGAGCACGGCCTGCTCGATGCGGGACCGGTTGACGTACGTGCCGTTCAGCGAGCCGACGTCGCGCACCACGAAGCCCTCGCGCTCGCGCACGAACTCGACGTGCTTGCGGGAGACCGTCACGTCGTCGAGGAAGATGTCCGCGTCGGGGCTGCGACCCGCGACGGTCCGGTCGGCGTCGAGCAGGAACCGCGCGCCCGCGCTCGGGCCTCGCTGCATGATCAGCAGGGCCGACGTCGGCGGCAGTGCCGCGACGGCGGCGTGCTCCTCCGGGCTCAGGCCCACCCTCGGGGCATCGGACTCGACCGCCCCGATGACACCGTCACCGAAGCTGATCGTCGTGTCGGCATTCGCCCATCGCGGCTCGGAGGCGTCGCGCTCGGTCATCGTTCCTCCTACGCCACGGGGGTGGTGATCACGTCGTTGTCGGGGCACAGCCTATGCAAACGCGGGGCACCTTCGCAGTCCCTCGTCCGGCCGCTCACCCGGCGTCCGGCGAGGTGGGCACCGGCGTGGCGTGCTGGGGCGGGTCCACGAGGCGCACGGCGTCCACGACGACCGTCTCCAAGGGCTGCACGTCGCTGGTCCCGCCGTACCCCCGCACCACGGCGAGCGCGCCGCCGGGCATGTTGAGCGCGGGCACGATCACGTCGGGGTCGCCGATGGCCAGCCAGCGGTACGGCGGGGCGATCGCGACGCCGTCGATCTCGACGCCGTCCGGCGTGTCGACGAGGTAGGTGGAGGCCGTGACCCGCACGTCGTTGAGCTGGATGGCCTCCGCGCCCGCGTTGCGCATCTCCTCGACGACGTTGAGCAGCGCGAGCGCGGGCACCTCGCGGCGCTGGTCGCGCACGACGAGCGAGACTCCCGGGCCCTCGGCCGGCAGCCGACCCGCGAGGATGCCCTGCTGCGCGGCGCGCTCCATCGCCGCGTCCTGGGCAGCGCGCTGGGTGTCCGAGCCGGTCACGAGCTCGGCACGCTGCTGGCGCAGGGCCGCGGCCTGGTCCTCGAGCTCCTCGGTCCGCTGCGTCACCTCGTCGAGGATCCGGACCAGCTCGTCCTGCCGCAGCGACGACAGGCCCTCGCTCCGGTTCTGCTGGACCTGCACGACGATCGCGAAGCCGAGGAGCGCGCACAGGATGCCCGCCATCACCTGGGCGCGGGTGGCGCGCGGCGCCAGGGCGCGCCCCAGGGTGCGCCAGGCCGAGCGGGAGGTGCCCGGGTCGGGGGGCGGCGGCGTCGTGTCCGGTTCGCTCACGTCAGGCCTTGAACAGGTGGCGGCGGATCGCCGCGGTGTTCGAGAAGATCCGGATCCCGAGCACGACCACGACGGCCGTCGAGAGCTGCGTGCCGACACCCAGCTGGTCGCCCAGGAACACGATGAGCGCGGCGACGACGACGTTGGACAGGAACGAGACGACGAACACGCGGTCGTCGAAGGTGCCGTCCAGGAGCGCCCGCAGGCCGCCGAACAGCGCGTCCAGCGCCGCGACGACGGCGATCGGCAGGTACGGCTGGAGCGCCTGCGGCACGGTGGGCTCGAGGAGGAGTCCCACCACAGCGCCGATGGCCAGGCCGATGAGCGCGATCATGAAGTTCCCCCTCCGGGTGTCCCGTCGTCCGTGCCCTCGGTCGCCCCAGACCCTGCCACATCGTCCGGGTCGAGCGGCGAGGCGTAGCGCAGGGAGGGCGCCGCCCCGGCCGGCAGCTCCACCTCCTGTGCCCGCACGCTGACCCCGATCTCGAGGTTGGCGCTCAGCGACGCCAGGTGGTTGGCGGCCGTCGTGCGGGCGAAGGCCGTCTGGACCGCCTGGGCGTCGCCGACGACCTCGATCCGGTACGGCGACAGGAGCGGCACGAGGTCCACCAGCACGGCGGGCCCGACGCCGCGGATCGCGCTCAGGGCCGTGAGCCGCTGGCCGTTGATGGCGATGCCCTCGGCCCCGGAGGCCCACAGGCCGTTCGTGACGATCTGCAGGTCGATGTCCTGGACGCGGGTGCGCGGGTCGGCCTCCTCGGCGTCCGCCACGGGCGCGTCGGTGAGCTCGACGACGAGGCCGTCGCCCCGCACGGCCGTGACGCCCGAGGCGAGCTCGAGCTCCTCGAGCTCGGCGAAGAGCTCGGGGTCCGCCGCGGCGAGCGCGTCGCTGCGCACCTGCGCGACCTCCGCGGCGAGGGCGTCGTGCGTCGCCTGGAGCTCGTCCGCGTGCGCCGTCCGCTCGGCGATCTGCTCGGCCAGGAGGGCGCGCGCGCCGGTCACCGAGGGCTGGGGCGCCCGCAACGAGACGACGGCGGCCGCGACCAGGAGACCGAGCGCGGCCGCGACCGCGAGCGTGACGCCGCTCCGGCGCGCACGCGCGGCGGGCGCGAGC